>JBCCKZ010000618.1:0-3939 GCA_039027135.1 Planctomycetota bacterium | reverse complement strand
GCATGATGTGGGTGACGAGGTCATTAAAATCTTTGCCAAACTTTACGAACGGACTGTGCCGGACGCCTACCACGCTCGACTCGGAGGTGATGAATTCGCGTTCTTCATTAGCGGAATCGAGCGTGACGATCTTGCTCTCAAAATCGACACGCTGATTGCCACGGTTGCCTCAAAAGCGCTTGCGTCGGGCATTCATAGCCTGGGTTCGTTTACTTTGTCGATTGGGGCCGCATGTCTTCGCAAAGAAGATGATGGAGATTCTTGGGTTCGTCGAAGCGACCAATTCCTTTACCAATCGAAAAACGCCGGTGGAAATCGCTCAATGATTGAAAAGCCAATGTCGAACAACGAGGAGTGATAAACAAATCGAAATTTCTAGTGAACTCAGTGAGCCGACATTCGAAAACATCACGCAGCCAGGATGACCAAGACGCTGTTGAAACTGATGATATCAAAGAGACGAACCACCAGAGCATCGATATCGGTTGCATCGCTTGACCCATAACTCTACCAAGAACACCACGATGGGTTGGTTGGGCTCAATTTGCGACAGTTGAATCGAGTGAGCCAGCGTGTCCATCGACTCTCTCACCAGAACTCTAGACACCTCCGAACATCGCCATCCGCTACACTGAGAGCGAATCAATAGTCACCCGCCCACTACTGAGCTGGAGAGGTCAACCATCCAATGATTCGAAACGGGGTTTTGTTGAGCATTGTCGCTTTTATAGTGACCTCTAGATTAACAACAGTGCTTGCTGAAGATCCTGATCGATGGGATCGTGTCATCTGCCTGAACTCGACTCCCAACGGAAACGCCACGAGCGCGATTGCCTCGGCCTTCATTGTTTCATATGGAGAGAAGCTGCTCATCGTTACCGCGGCTCACGCCGCAAAACAGACGCATCAAAGGACGCGCCTTCTCTTCCGAAGCATCGATGGTACGCCCCAATGGGTCAACCTTGGTTTGTTGACGGGTAAGAATCAAGACCCATGGATACGTCATAAGAACTCCGATATCGCCACGGCGAAGATCGTCGCAGAGAAGAAGAATGCACCCTACCTAACACAGCTCAATGAGATTGCGATCCCGCTAGAAGATGTCTTGGTCACCCCGGTCGAAAGAACGACGAAGATCGAGAGCGTGGGTTTCCCGCTAGGACTTGGCTTGCAGGAGCAAGTGAGCCCCATTGTGGTTGTGGGACATGTTGCGTCTAAGGAGATTCTGACAACAAACGACTGGGGGTCAGAACCTCTCATCTACTCCTATCCGGATCTCGCGCAAGGAACTAGCGGAGGGCCAACATTTCTTTCGGAGATGGACGCGAAGTCGACCAAAGTCGTTGGGATGCACGTAGCCGTGATCTACGATGCCTCTGGAGGCAAATTGTCAAAGCTTATTCCATCCAGAATCATTCGCGAAGCGATCGTAGCACGATGTGAAGACGAGTGATCAGCAACGTCTTATCATCAATTGGAGAGTGAGGAGATCGCTTGGCAAACTTTCAATCAAGTCGTTTCAGTGATTGAAGTTGGAACCAAAAGTAAAAACTGCAGGCCCCCGACAATGATCGAATCGATTTGATTGGTCTCGGATCGCTTATCTGATATCTTGGGCTGTTACACCAACAGGAGATGAGGTAACAGACACCCCCAAGCCAGATCTTGAGAGCTATCCGAATTCCTATAAGGTTCCCGCCGAAATCAGACGCTAGCGAGTTTCGGCTGACGTTCTCAGATAGTCTCTAATCCTTCGAAGTGGTCTCTAGCTTACAAAGACCTCTAAAGAGAGCCTGATGAGTGGTGTTCTCTATGTTTGCACCTTGATATCCAGCGAACCGGGCACGATCCATACTCATTCAAGAATGTGAAGCCCATGGCATCAATGAGAAATCTTCGACAACTGAGTATTCGAACAACGCTTGTAGCGATCGCACTGTTTGCATTTGCGGCTCAATGGTGGAATGGAGTACCGCGACGAACTGCGAAAGGACTAGCCGATGCTATTTCCGAACGCGATGCAGATCGCGTCAAATCGCTTTGCGGCAATATCAACATTCTCGATGACACTTGGGCTCTTGAAGGAGCGTCTGTTGCAAATACCGAAATTGAACTTCTTGGGCGTTCGTTTCCCGACTTCATAATGGGTCGGCAAACGGTCGAGCTGCGATTCCTTGACAACAACGATGAAATGCTCGATGTCGTAGGTGCTGAAGTGACTCGATTCCACATTTCAAAGGCTTGGAACGCAACCAGAATCTTCTCTATTTTGATTGCGATTTCTCGGCCGCAGAAAGGCCAAGAACTCGGTCATCGAGCCGACCACGAGATTGGTGGTGCCCGACTCTTGCTGCACCCTCCGCTAGCCTTCCTCAACTCATGAACGACGTGCCGGTAAAAGCCGTTGCTCCTTGCTTTTGAAATAGAGCGTTAATAGGGGAAGCAAGTCGCACAAGGCAATAGCCAGCGCTTCATGGGGAACTTTAATGCTAGAGAGTCTGGCGAGCACAGAATGTGGCGTTTTCCCTCCGAAGTCATACGGCGAAACGATAACGACGCAGCTTGGACTATCGTCTATAAACGAGACTCATGACTTCGTCTGACTTCAAGTGTTCCAACACGGACCGATGAATGTTTTCGAATTGTAGTCTGGGGTGACCGATGAATCGTTTTTTTGACTTCCCTTGCGGAAACTTCCTAGTTCGTTGGCATCGTCGCAGCATTCGTTTTCCTCCCACTTTCTCGAGGGAAACGCCAGCGTGCGGCCGTTGAACACATTCGATCATTACGGGGCGTTGTCTTCTATGACTGCTGCTACAAGTACGAAATCGTTGTCCCTTCGGAACTTGACATACATGTAGTTTCCCCATACCCAACATGGTTGCTTGAACTTGCGGGTTCTGACCTCTTCCACAGTGTGCTGAGCGTAAACTTGCGCGGATCTGATTTCGCGGAGGAGGACATCTGGGTATTTGACGAATTCGCAGATCTGGAAGTACTCAAATTGTCTCGCGACCGACTAACCAATGCCTCGAAGGCACGACTTGAAGAAAAGCTCGCCGTTTGCCGCATCTACGATTCGAAGATAACGGAACAAGACTTTGAATTGCTCAATGGCTAGTCAACAATGAGTCTGCTGGCACATCCGATTTGCCCTGTCAATTCTGCCCCTCAAAGAATCGAAGGCTCAATGAAGTTAAAGAACAATCGACGGTGGATTCGATTCTCGCTTCGTTCGCTATTGCTATTGGCATTCGTCGCAGGAATCTATTTTGCTTGCGGACCATCGACGAAAGCAAACGGCGCAAAGGATGTGGCTGAATATCAGCGTGCAAACCATCTTCACCAGATAACACCAACCTACGTCGCTCCCTTATTGCTGAGCTGCTGGGTTTCAACAGAGAATCCCGTCAATCGCACAACGACAACCACTTATTCGTACTACATTTGGCTCTTTGGCTATGTTGCTCGACTGCCTTTCGAATATGCCACAACAGTCGATTCAACTTGATACCGAAGAAAGGCATGGCCCGAGAGACTACGACATGACGATTCGCTTTTTCGGTCTACTTTCAATTTGCATTGCGATAGCCGTGCTTTCACTTCCCCATTCGGCTGATTCAATATTGATTCGGACTGGTAACGAATTCGATCTAGCGATCGTTGGCCGAGGGAACTTTAGATTGATCGACGCTGACACCGTCAAGTGTCACTACACGCGAAGCGGAAACCTTGTTCTTGATGAAAATGGATGCCTGGCTGTTGAAGTCGATGGGAAAGAATGGCTAATCGATCCACCTATTCAAGTGCCCACAGACTGGGAACGGTTGGCAGTGCTACCAGAAGGTCGAGTTCAAATACTAGAGCACTTGAAAAATTGATGTAGGTGCGTTTGTCGAGATCGGTTAGATTGACGTTTTCGCCAACAGGGAGGTGCGT
>JBCCKZ010000617.1:0-3948 GCA_039027135.1 Planctomycetota bacterium | reverse complement strand
TCCTTGGTGTAGTCAAAGCTGAAGGTTACCGGTACGACGAAATTCACGCGGAAATCAAATGCATCGAGAAATTCTGGGATGTTGATTTTGCAATTGCAGTGAATGGCATAGGCGGTCTCCCGTGGAGGAAGACGAAGAAAAGACTTGATAGCGTCATGGCGAGCCATGGTTTGATTTCGACTTTCTGCAGCGCAGTCAACATGCATCCACGGTAGAGGAACTCTTCGCAGAAGCCCGCAGGGATAGCGATGGTTGAATACCACCATCGACCCAGTTTCGCCAAGCCAGGAATGGTTGCCCATTGCCAGTCGTCTAAGTGGTCCGTACCAAACCAAAGGTTCAATCTGAAGCAGTGCGAAGCAATGGCAATGAAGAAGATTGCGAAGTTTCGGGTGAGATGGCGAATAACTATTCCATCCGGGCCGACGAAGTATTTCCGCCCAACCAGCAGCGAGAACCGCTAGGAACCATTGCGAGGCGAACGCGATCCTTGAGTGCCATCATGGGGAGTCAACCATATTGCGGAGTCGTGCATTGGATCAACGACCAATGATTCCAAGATAGCAAGCCGGTTCATTGATTCTTGAGCGTCCGAATCAGGGATGTTGTCGGCGAAGGTCCGCTTTCCACATTGCTTTCGGATCTTCGTAGTTGGTTGAGTTCAATGCAACTATGGACTCGCGGTTGTGGGCAGCTTGGCGACGTCCGCTAGTGTCTTGGGACCTTGCTAGACTGGAGGAAGCATTCTTTTCAAACTCATTCGAGATTTCATGATGCATTGGCACCTCTTTTTTCTAATCTGCCTATTGGCGACGTCGGCTATAGGCTGTTCATCGAAGTCAGTTACTGAAGCGATCGACCGAGCCAAGGAGAAAGCTACCGAGTTATCCGCTTCTACGATCGAGAAAGTAGAGGAAGCGTTACCGGCGACCGGCAAGCTTGAGATTCAGGGCGATGAAATGATCGCGGCTTCTCGCGCGAGTATCCAATTACATGATGTCGGTGATGGGCGTCCACGAGCCGTCCAGATACTGACCTACAAACCCGGCCCCAACGTCGGCCACTTCCCCGCTGTTTGCGTGCACGGTGTCACCGATGCGAGTTCACTGGGTGACCTTGTTGGAAAGCGAGTTCCTTGCGAGCTATTCATACAAACGCAACCCAATGGGGTTATTTCAATGGCGACGTTCGAACAGCCGATCGATGTTCAGTTTGGTTCAATCGATCCGTCCACTCAAATCATGAGTGTGACAATCAATTCTGGTTTGCTGCATCGAAGTGATGGCTCAACCATGAAGATCAATGGTGGCAGCGTTGAGGCACTCTTAAAGGAGGCGGGACAATGAAGATCAGAGTCCGGATAAGTCGTTTGCAGAGTTTCTTGGCATTGTTTTCGTTCTGGATTTTCGTTGGATTGTTTGCCAATGCAAATCCGTCGGCAAAGTCACCAGAAAAGTCACTCGCTGTTCATGGTTTGCTTGGCGATTCAGCACCTTTGGCTACTTCGATCCAAGAGGTTGTCATGAATGCCGATGAGATTTTCACTGATCTAACCGAAACCCAGGGGAAGTCGCTCAATACGAAGGAACTAGCGGCGCTCAATGCGTCGCTCTACCTGGCTGTCTTTGATGCCGAGCGATTGATCGCCATGGGAGAACCTTTGGGTTCTGCGATGAAGGCGACGCTCAGACGACTGACGGATGAACGCGACTTTTGGTTGATGCGGGCCGAAAGAATTAATCCTCAACAGGTTGCCAAAGAAGCCCAGGCTTCGCTGAAACAACTTCAAAAAGGAAGCAAAAGCATCCTCAAGTTCAACGAGCAGCTCAATGAAGCGATGAAACTTGGTGAGGGCGAAACCATGCTTGCCCGAGGACGTATGTTTGCAACCAACGTCAGTACTCGCTCGGCGTTTCTCAAATCCAACCAGTACCGAGAGTACATTGGAAACCTGTTTCCCAAGATGAGCGAGAACGAGATCGCGTATGCAAAGTCTCTTCAAGCTCAAGCGTTGAAGAAGGCTGATGCCTTAGCCAACGAAGCCATCGAGGCGATTGACAAGTTCGACGCGGAGACACGGTCGCTAGCTGATCAGCTGCGAGGAAAGTCGGTCATAAAGCTCGCTGATGGGTCTGAGGTCGGGCTCGTTGGTGCCGTAGATGAGTTTGTCCGACTCTGGGGCAATGCATCGGCCAACTTGACTCGCGCGGCAGCGTTGAAAGCGGCTTTTGCTTCCGACTTTCGCAGCGTTGATTTAAAGAATCGTGAAATGTTGCATGCGGTGATCGAGACCGCAATCGAGAACTTGGGAGAGCTGATCGTGTCTGGTTCTTCCGGTGTTGAGTCAAGCGAACGAGGCCAAGTGCTTTCGAAGCTTGCGTCGAAAATCGCAACACTCGATCGCCAAATGGAGAGCCTACACTATTCACTCATTGAATCGATGCAGCCAATCCTTGATGAGTTTGCAGCCGTCGACGTTTCCTTCAAACAACAAGTCAATGCTTATGACCAAGCCACTTCACAGCCTTTGTATTGGCGAATGTTTTTTATTGAGCAAAGACTCAAGAATCAGGGCATGAAAAACCTGACGGTCGACGAGCTCATGAGGACGAAGTCGAGCTCCAAAGAGACTCCTCCGGCGACCGAATACACCAAGGTGAAATTCAACCCGAAGGTAGTCGCCCGATTAGAAATGGTTGATCCACCTTTCGTGGTTGCCCGGCACCTCGCCAATACGGCCGTTGGCAAAACCGTTGTCACTCCACCGACGGTGCGTCTAGGCGATAGCATCAAGCTGACTCTAAGCCCGCTTCGTGTGAACTTCTATTGCAACGCAGTGCTTAAGCCTGACCTATCTCTTGCAACGGAGACGCTTCGCAAGGCCATCTTGGTTGACCCGGAGCATCCACCACTGACTCTCGAATCGGCCGATGCAATTAGCGGGCTTGAAAAACAGGAGTTTGAATCGATAACCGGGACTATCTCAAATGCCCATGTAGAAGGTCGGCTTACTCGGTTGTTATCTGTCAAGGATACGACACATTTGCTATGCCCTTTGGGGGTTCGAGCGCCGATCAGTCGAGCCGGCACTGCCAGCTATCAATACGCCTATCGATTCGATATCGAGACCTCAGGGGCCATGACACGCTACGTGGAAATTCCGCCAACGTCATCGAGGTAGGTCTTTGGCGGAGTGGGGAGCAATATCCAAGGGTGGATTGTCTGGGTCGATTACCTTTCGTTCCCAGACATAACCTTCTTCCGTTTGTTCCAAGATGCGAGCGGCGCTCCCGGCGACCAGCGGT
Organism: Planctomycetota bacterium; assembly: GCA_039027135.1. Taxonomy (GTDB): domain Bacteria; phylum Planctomycetota; class Planctomycetia; order Pirellulales; family Pirellulaceae; genus Rubripirellula. The sequence continues at coordinate 643 of JBCCKZ010000617.1, read as the reverse complement.
GCGGGGCTTGGATCGACGTGGGCGCGCAGGCTTTCGGCGACATCGGAAAGGCTTTGGTCAGCAATGAGATTCGTGATCTCGTTGGGGTCTTTCGTGATGTCGTAGAGCTCTTCGCTTCCATCGTAGTAGCGAATGAGACGATACCTGGCATCGCGAACCGATTGATTGCCCGGGTTATGGTCGGTAATGGCGGGGCGACGTGGGGTGTTGGGAAATTCAATTTGTGGACGCAGCGAGATTCCTTCGACGCCATCCGGTTTGGGAAGTCCTGCTAGGTCGGCGAGCGTTGGGTAGACATCCAATAGTTCGGCGGGTTGTTGGCAAATGCCCGGTGAAATTCCTGGGCCGGAAAAGATCAGTGGTACTCGAGTGGACGGCTCCCAAAGCGTGTTCTTGCCGGTGATGTTCTTTTCTCCGAGGTGCCAACCATGGTCGCTCCAAAGGCAAACGATGGTGTTATCGGCGATTGCGGACTTTTCGAGTGCTCCTAAGACGCGAGCCAATTGATCATCCATGAACGCGATGCAGCCAAGATACGATCGAGTCAGATTGGCAAGCTGGTCGTTCTCATCAAGCCAGCTCAAGCGAGGTTCAGGTAGGTTCCAATGCAGGTACCAAGCAAACGGTGAACAGTCTTTTCTTT
>JBCCKZ010000616.1:0-3954 GCA_039027135.1 Planctomycetota bacterium | reverse complement strand
TATTCTTGGACTCCCCATGCTTGCCGCTCGCGTGATACCGTGCCTCGATGTTCACGAAGGCCGTGTCGTCAAAGGCACGAACTTTGTGAATCTCCGTGATGCCGGTGATCCGGTTGAGGTTGCTCGACGTTACGAGAGTGAGGGAGCGGACGAGTTGGTGTTCCTTGATATTACTGCCAGCCACGAAAACCGCGGGACGATTTTGGATGTCGTCGAACGTACGGCCGAACAGGTTTTCATGCCGCTTACTGTGGGGGGCGGCATCAATACCATCGAGGACATCCGAGCTTTGTTGTCGGCTGGTTGCGATAAAGTTTCGATCAACTCCGCAGCTTGCAAAGACCCCGAATTCGTGGCCCGCGCCGCCGATCGCTTTGGCAGCCAATGCATCGTCGTCAACATCGATCCTAAGCGAATAAAAAAAGACGATCGAACAATTTTTGAAGTTCATATTCACGGCGGGCGTCGGCCGACGGGCTTGGAAGCGGTTGATTGGGCTCGCAGAGTCGAAGAGTTAGGGGCTGGTGAAATCGTTTTGACCAGCATGGATGCCGATGGCACGAAGGATGGATATGACATCGAAATTACTGCCGCCGTGGCGGATGCAGTGGGGATCCCCGTGGTTGCCAGTGGTGGCGCCGGTAGCCCTGAACACCTTGCCGATGCTATCAACTTAGGGCATGCCGATGCGGCGCTGGCGGCCAGTATTTTTCACTTCGGACAATACACTATCGCGGAAACCAAAAAGGTGATGTCCGAGCATGGCATTTCCGTGAGGCTCTGAGAATCATGGCATCACTCTTTGATGATTTATCGCAATCGGATCCAAAGCCGATCGGCGTTTCTGAGTTGACCTTCCACATCAAAGCAATCTTGGAAGCCACCTTTGAGAGTCTGCTTGTTGCCGGTGAAGTCTCGGACGTGACGGTTGCACGAAGCGGACATATTTACTTCACATTGAAAGACGACAGTGCCCAGATGCGTGGGATCATTTGGCGAGGTTCGGCCTCCCGGATGAAGCAACCTCTCAAGGCAGGACAGGCTGTTGTCTGCCGGGGCCGCGTGGAGGTCTATGCCGCTCGAGGGCAGTACCAGCTAATCGTTGATGAGGTGCATCCACAGGGTTTGGGGACGTTGCAGCAACGCTTTGAGCGATTGAAGGCCAAGCTTAATCAGGAAGGGCTATTTGACGCTGCGAACAAGCGCCCAATCGATTCGATGCCCAAGCGAATAGCGGTCATCACGTCGCCCACTGGGGCGGCAGTGAGAGACTTTCTTCGTGCGGCGCAAGAGCGTTTTAGAGGTGTCGACCTGATCGTGATTCCTGCGAAAATGCAGGGAGATGGCAGTGCGGCCTCGGTTGCTGATGCCTTTAGGATGGCGGCTGGACTATCGCCACGCATGGACACGATTGTGGTCACTCGCGGAGGTGGTTCTTTAGAAGACCTGTGGACATTCAATGAAGAGGCTACCGTGCGAGCCGTCGCCGAGTGTCCCATTCCAGTGGTTTCCGCGATCGGTCACGAGATTGACGTGACGCTTTGTGACCTGGCTGCTGATTTGAGAGCCTTGACACCGACGGATGCGGCTTCAAGGGTCTTACCTGACGATGAGTTGATGCGCGGTCGGGTGAAGTCAGCTAGCGAACTCTTGCAACGTGCGATGAATCGACGGCTGGTGGATGCCCGTGAACGTTTACAGGTTCTTGAGGCGTCGCAGGTTTTTCGTCGGCCGATGGATGCCTTGCATGATCGGGTCCGTCTGCTCGATGAGTTGGACTCTCGCGCGACTCGGGCGATCGCGAATCGTCTAGCTTTAAGCAATGCCCAGGTTGCAAAACTGCAAGCGGCACTAGTGGCACTTTCACCCTTGGATGTACTTTCACGTGGTTATAGCGTGACGATGGATGAATCCGGTAAAGTCATCCGAAATGCGTCGGACGTTGAGATCGACCAAGTGCTCAGCACTCGCTTTCATCAAGGTGCAATCAAAGTCACCGTTGCAGAATCGGAGGTCAAAGCGGCTGAATGATTCCGTTGAGTCGTAGTTGGTTGTCAGTCGCGGCCCGGTGGCGAGAGTAGCGAGCGTAGGGACGGGGCATGCAGCCGTTTCCAAGCTCAATTCTCGTCATTGATCCTGCTCGTTTCATATCGGTTCAGCCCAATGCCTTCGCGTCTGGCACACGGCTCCCCAAGGCAGATGCGCAACCACACAAAGAACCGCCTCAGCTTGCGCAGCGCTCTCGAATCAATTACAACTGATAATCAGGACCTCACTCGTCCGGCCTCAAAGATTACCCATTCAAAGAACTGAGCATGGCTGAAGAGTACCAGTACGCTGATCTTGCCAAGATGATTGATCACTCTCTGTTGCATCCAACGATGACAACCGATGAGATGGAGGCTGGCATTGATTTGGCGGTCGCCTACGACGTGGCGAGCGTTTGCATCATGCCAAGTTACCTTGCGCGACTCAGTGAACGTCTATCGGGAACCGGGGTTCGATCGAGCACGGTGATTGGTTTCCCCTTGGGAGTACACACCACTGATGCGAAAATTGCCGAAGCCGAAGATGCTCTGCGCTATGGTGCTGAGGAATTGGACGTCGTTTGTAATGTCTCGCGAGTACTCAGTGGAGACTGGAGCTATGTGCATGATGATCTTGCTGCGTTAATAGAGCTCACTCATGCTCAGTCTCAAAAGATCAAAGTGATTTTCGAGAATTGCTATCTTGAAGATGATCATAAGATTCGGCTTTGTAAGATCTGCACAGAGCTCGGTGCGGATTGGGTCAAGACCTCAACGGGCTTTGGAACGGGGGGAGCGACCATGGAAGACCTTCGTTTGATGCGTCAGCACGCCGGTGATGACATCCAGGTCAAAGCCGCTGGCGGCATACGCGACTTGGATTCGCTAATTGAGGCCAAGGAGATTGGCGCGAGCCGATGTGGGACCAGCAAAGCAGCGTCGCTACTCGATCCACTTCGCGAGCGTCTGGGGTTGGAACCCATCGATATGAAAGCCGTTTCCAAAGGTGATTACTAGAGCTACGCTCGCGCCCCGAACTGGCAATTTTGCCCTCGTAGCAGATGCCGCCTGGCGTCCGAGTTCAATACGATCACCTTGGTACGACTCGTAGGCTGATAACGCTTCAATCTGGACACGAGAATCGGAGACGGGAAAATTTGAGTGCGGGTATTTTCCTGTCTGCCTATGTTCCTGTCCGCTCAGCACACGCTCATTCTTCAGTATCGCGGTGTTCGTGCTCTGTGGTCTTTGAGCTCTCTGCGGCAGACCCCTGTTTCGAATTGACTGCGACCGGAGGTTTGCCAGGGCACGGAGTGTTCATCGCACGGAGTGTTCATCGCACGGAGTCTTTAAAACGCTGGCGGCGGGCAAAGAATCGCGGAGGATCGGTCAGCGTTAGACGTCGGTGACGCGGCGTGGGGCCTGTTGAGACGCTGACTGAGATACCGAACGCGATCCTCGCGGACGGCGAGGTCCCATGTGAGGCGGTGGAACGACGGCGTGCGGAGGTGTCGATGTCGATTGCTGGTTAGCGGGAGATATGGGCATCAAAGGCTGGTGTGGCGTCGTTGAATCGCCGGCGTCCATGTTCCCGAGGTATTCCTGTTGCACCTTTGGGTGTCGCTTGACTTCATCGGGTGTTCCATCGATGAGCACTTGCCCTTGATAAATGACATAGCATCGATCAACGGTCCCCAAAATTTCTCGGGCGGCATGGTCGGTGATCAACACGCTAATGCCTGAACTGCGAAGCTGCTCAATGACCTGTTGAATCGACTGCACAGTCACGGGATCGATGCCGGCGAATGGCTCATCCAACATTACAATCTTGGGATCAGAAACCAAGCATCGGGCAATCTCTAAACGCCTGCGTTCACCACCTGATAGACCCGCTGCCTTGCTTTTACGAATGTGCGTGATGTTGAAT
>JBCCKZ010000615.1:0-3959 GCA_039027135.1 Planctomycetota bacterium | reverse complement strand
TGATGGGCGGCACCGTGATGAATGGCATGTCGATGCAGCGAGTCGATAAGCATCCGCTCGTCGATGAGCTTGCGAAGCAGTACGAGGTTGAAGAGGTCGACTTAAACGGTCCCGTTTCCGCTGACATGTATGACGCCCTGTTCGTCGTTCAGCCATCGTCGCTAACGCCACAGCAATTCGACCGTCTCGTTGATGCGATCAAAGACGGCGTGCCGACCGCTATTTTTGAAGATCCGCGTCCCCTCGGTGCCAGTTACATCACCGCGACGGGCGACCCAAAACAATCACCCGGTGGCATGTTCGGGGGTGGCGGCGCGACGCCCAAGGGCGACATCCGCACGCTTTGGGACACGCTCGAATTGGATGTTCCTGGTCAGCCGGGAATGCAGGGCAATTTCGAGCCCGAACTGGTTTGGCAACCGCACAACCCCTATCCCAATTTGGAAGCCGCCAACGAGCTCTGGGTATTCGTGGATCAATCGCTGGCAGGTCCTGATCAATACCTATTGAGCAATGACAATGAAATCACCTCGGGGCTCACGGAGGTGCTCGCCATCATGACGGGTGCTGTGTACGGCAAGGAGGAATCGAAGCTTACTCATACGCCACTACTGCAAACCGCGGATGTCTCCGGCACGCTTCCCAGCATGGTCGTGCAACAGATCATGCGTGGTCAAACCAGCTTGAGCCGCGAACTCACGGGCATTTCGCCCAATGTGCCGATTGCGATGGCCATCGAAGGCGCGGCCGCCAATGGCGACGAGGAAGATGAATCGTCTGATGAATCCGCGATTAAAGTGGTTTACGTCGCTGACACCGACATCATTCTGCCTGAGTTCTTGTTGTTGCGAGCCGAACCCGACCAGGTGGCCGACACACGATTCCAATTCAAAAATGTCACGTTTGCGCTCAATACGATCGATTGGTTGACCGGCGAGACCAGTTTCATTGATGTGCGGAAGCATGAACCGACCTTTGCGTCACTCAAATTGATCGACTCGGTCAAGCAAGAAGCCGCGACCCTTGTCCGTCAAAAAGCCAAAGCTTTCGACGAGCAATTCGAGATCGCCGAACGTGAAGCCAACGAGAAAAAAGACAAAGAACTGCAGTCGCTCAAAGAGGAGCTTCAAAAGCTTCAAGAACAAGGCGAAGAGGGCAAGGTCTCTCAGAGTGTTGTCATGGAGAAGATGACCGCGTTCCAAATCAAGTCCGAGAATCAGGACCGCATGCTGGCGGTTCGACGCCAAAAGCTCGAGCGTGAACGTGACCAAAAGACGCGCGACGTGCAGCGCGAAGCGGACCAAGAGGTCACGGCCATCCAGAATCAGGTCAAGACGGCTGCCGTCGCGCTGCCGTGCATTCCGCCTCTGATCGTCGGCGTGATGGTCTTCGCCTCACGAAGACTTCGCGAGCGAGAAAACATCAGTAAGAGTCGTCTGAAGTGACATTGTCTGGGCTTCAACCAGATTTCCCTCCCCACATTTCAAATATTGCAGCCGAGACTCAATTGTGAACGAAGGACAGAAAACAGGCCTATTTTGGGCTATCGCCGCGGGCATGTTGGCCATCGGTTTGTTTGTGTCATGGCCCTCCAGCAGCGATGAAGACCTTTCCATCGGTGCGGGAAAGCCGCTTTTTGAAACGTTCACCGATCCGCTAGCAGCATCGAGCCTCAAAATTGTCACGTTCGATGAAGAGCAAGGCAGCGTCGATACGTTTGAGGTGCGGCGTGACCGAGAAAGCGGTGTTTGGTCGATCCCATCCCGTTCGGGCTACCCCGCCGATGCCGTGGAGCAAATGAAGGATGCGGCCAACGCATTGGTCGGTCTTCAAATCCTAGATGTGCAAACCGAATCAGCCGAAGATCACGAGGCGTTGGGCGTCGTCGAACCCAAACTGGAAGACCTCGAGGTGGGTGACGTCGGTGTCGGTCGATTGGTCACATTCAAGGATGAATCGCAGAAAACGCTGGCCAGTCTGATCATCGGAAAGGCACTGAAGGACGAAGAAGAAAAGATCTACGTTCGCCGGCCCGGCCAAGATCCGGTCTACGTCGTCAAACTTGAGGAGTCAGCCCTCTCAACGCAGTTTGGCGACTGGATTGAAAAGGACTTGCTGCAGCTTTCGAGCATCGATATTGCTGATCTAACCATCAAAGAGTACAGCACGTCGATGGGTCCGCGTGGCGGTGTTTCGCTTGAGCGTAATTACACCGCAGAGCTGTCTCTGGATGGTTCTGATTGGCAACTTGAAAAGCTGCTGGAATACCCCGACAAAAATCCGCTTGCTGATCCCGTTGAAGTTGCGGTCGATGAAACAAAAGAACTCAACACCGACAAACTCAATGATCTGAAGAACGCATTGGATGACCTCAAGATCGCCGACGTGGCTCGCAAACCAGACGGCATGAGTGCAAATCTTCGCGCCGACAAGGATCTGGTTTCCGATAACGAAGCGTTGATGTCGCTCGCCTCTCGAGGCTTCTTCCCGGTGTCACTGGGTCAGGATGGCGAGTCCGATGTGCTGTCGGCCAACGGCGAAATCACTGTTTCGACGAACGACGGTGTCAAATACGTGCTGCGATTTGGCAACGTATCTGGACTGTCCGAAGACGAGGACGATGTCGATTCGTCCGCCGATGATGCTAGCGATGACGACGCGGAAGCCTCACCTGGCGTCAATCGATATTTGTTGGTCACGACAATGGTCGACGATTCGCAGTTTCCGGCACCCGAACTGCAGCCCGTCCCCCAAACCATCATGGAGTTGGAATCGCTGTTGGGCCTTGATGAAAAAGTCACCGATGACGACGTGACGGCCGAGATGAAGCCGGCCGAGCCCAATTCGGAAATTGACGACAAAAAGACTGATCCAACACCGGAAGGCCAATCAGACAGCGAGCCAGACGAGCAATCAGACGAGCAGCCAAACAACGCCGAGATGTCGAAGCCGACCGACAATGCCACTGAGGCAGAAAAATCCAAGCCAGCAGGAGAGACTGAGACGTCCGAAGCAAGCAAACCTGCTGAAGCCAAGCCCGCTGACGCTAAGCCAGCGAGCGAATCGGCACCTGGTGACGCTGGTAAACCAAAAAAACCAGTCGAAAAACCCGATTCCGAATCGGTACCCGATCCAAAGCCAAGTGCGGCTGATGGTGGCGGTGAGATCGAAGTCTCTGGGTCGGGCGAAGCGACTGGGGATGGTCAGGGTCAGGCGGCAGACGAACCAGCCGGGGAGTCCTCTGCTGGGGAGACCTCCGAGGCCGAATCACCATCAGGTGCAACCGAGTCAGAGTCATTCGATGATCCCGTGAATTCCGACGAGCCCGTGAATTCCGACGAGCCCGTGAATTCCGACGAGCCCGTGAAGGCTGACGAAAGCGAAATGGCTGGGAATGACGCTGGGGGTAACGCTGATGAATCTGGCGACGCTGACGAAAGCGATGAACTAGCGTTCTCCGAACTGAGCGACGATGAGAAGCAAGAGCGGCTCGAAGCCGAGCAGGAAAAGATCCTCAAAGAGAACACGCGACTGCTCGATGCCCGTAAGGATCGCTTGGCTGAAGCGGGTCGAAGGGTCGCGGAGCTCAACGCCCGATTTGCCGACTGGTACTATGTCATACCCGAAGCGACCTACGACCAGTTGCAAATTAGCCGTGACGACTTATTGAAAGACGCTGAATCAGTCGAAATCGAAACCGATTTGAACCCGGCTGAGTGAGCGGCATCGAGACGTTGTAGTGCACTTGGCGTTTGGTCAAAGCTGGTTTTGAGGTCTTGCTGGTTCGTAGGACGGACGTCTTAGTGCTCCGTCAACCTTTGATTTTAGGGTACCGTCGTTCGCCAGAGCTCGGAATGCTCCATCAATTCCGGCTTCTGGCGAAGCCCGGCTACGGCTCAGAACCCTAAATTTAAAGATAGAAGAAGAACTAGTTTCTAGTCGCTTCGATTTTTCGACGG
>JBCCKZ010000614.1:0-3967 GCA_039027135.1 Planctomycetota bacterium | reverse complement strand
GTCGTCTTGCGAAGCTTTTTCAGCATTTAGGTAGGCCTCGACGGCGCTGGGCTGATCGCCTCGGCGAGAATGCAATAAACCAAGAAGCGTTGCGTGCCGCGCCGCGGCCTCAGGTGCGTTCGCTTGTACCTTCTCTTCATACGATTTCTCTTGCCCATCAATGAGTTCGTCGAGCGTGCCCGCTTGCAGGTGGTAGGCATACACCCGATCAAGCGCTGTCCCAGGCGTGGGGCGTCGTTCAAGGACCTGCAAGAAGCGATCAGCCGTTTGCTTGGCACGATCGGGAGGCGTCTGAGCACCAACGGTCGTCGCAAAAAAAGCCAGCCAAATCACGCTGGCGGCCCACAACGACTCTCGAAATGCCTTGCCCCACATACTCAAATCCTGTTCCCGTGGAAATCTCAGCCCGTCGCAGTCGAGCCCCTCATCAGTAAAACGGATTTATGATGGTCGTGCAAATAATTGCCAGAAGTTATTCGAGCAATTAATCGTTATAAGAATTCGCCACAACACGCCGCGACGCGGTTACACTCAATTGCGAATCAAGGTTGACGATGCAATTTGTGGTCATTGAAATTCCACTGCACTGAACGCATTCACTTTTGTTCACCGGGGAAGCAAACAGCATGTCGGAAGAAGAATGGCAAAGTCAGCTGCGAGACTTTCGCAGCGATTTCCGCCAACTCCAACAAGAGTTAGGAAAAGTAATCGTTGGCCAGCGCGAAGTGGTCGACGCTGTCCTCATGGCCATGATTGCCGGAGGGCATGTTCTTCTCGAGAGCGTCCCCGGACTGGGCAAGACCATGCTCGTTCGCACGTTGGCGGACGGACTGACCGCAGATTTCTCTCGCATTCAGTTCACTCCTGACCTCATGCCCGCTGACCTGGTGGGAACAACCGTGATGGTCACGGGCGACGATGGTAGTCGATCCTTTGAATTTCAACGGGGACCGCTTTTTGCAAACCTCGTATTGGCAGATGAGATCAACCGCGCGACACCTAAAACACAGTCTGCTTTGCTCGAAGCCATGCAGGAACGCAGCATTACGGTCGGAGGTGTGACCCACTCGCTGGATGAAGTCTTTTTTGTGCTTGCAACACAAAACCCACTCGAGATGGAAGGCACCTACCCTCTTCCCGAGGCACAACTGGATCGCTTCCTGTTCAAGGTCCTAGTGCCGTTTCCAAAAGCTGAAGAGTTGGAAACGATCATGGACCGTACCACGAATGAGGAAATACCAACCGCGTCTCCCGTCATCGATTGCAAGCGATTGCAAACCATGAGCCAGACCGCCAAACGAATTCAGATTGCTGATGAGATTCGGCGACACGCGATTGATCTCGTCATGCAAACCCATCCCAATCATGAAGACGCCACAGGAATGGTCCGTCAATTCGTGAGATATGGCAGCAGCCCGCGGGGAGCCCAGGGATTAATTCGTGTCGCGAAAATCCGAGCCATCTTGGACCACAGGATCCACGTCGCCAAGGAAGACATCGAAGCGGTAGCCGTGAACGTCTTGAGGCACCGAATCATGCTTAACTTCGAAGGGCAATCCGAAGGAGTTCAGACCGATGATATCGTGCTCGACCTCATTTCGAAGGCCGGCAATTCATCGGGCCAGGTTGAGACTGGGGATCTCACCGCCGGCCATGTTTGACTCACAATTTCTCCAACGACTTGAATACCTCTCGCTGCTTTCGAGACAGGTATTCGGTGGACAGCTCCTCGCCCAACGGCGCACCAAGCAAACTGGTGGCGGTGTGGAGTTCGCCGATCACCGCGAATACGTAGCCGGCGATGACCTGCGGATGCTTGACTGGAAGGTATTCGCAAGGCATGGCGATTTGCTGCTCAAGAGGTTCCAGGAAGAAGAGGATTTGCACGTCTATCTATTTCTCGATTGCAGCGTGAGCATGTGGTTACGAGAGGAGAACCAGAACGAGAGTAATACTAAGAAGGCTCTGAATTCCCGCTCCTCGCGAGGAGTGGAGAAAGCGAGACCTAAGACGATCAACAAGTTCGACTTCGCGAGACAAATCACCGCTGCACTGGCCTACATCGCGTTAGCCGACCTCGACCGCGTTGCCATCATTGGGTATTCGAAAGAGATCTCGCAGATGCTGCCGCCGACACGTGGCAAAAACCGCATCCTTTCGCTACTGCAGTTCCTTGAAACGTTAGAAACCGACGGCGATCGAACCGACTTGCCTTCTGTCGTCGATCAATTCATCGCCCGTGGCCCACGGCGAGGATTGGCAGTCGTCCTCAGTGACTTCTTAGACCAGGAAGGCTACAGGCGAGGACTTGATCGATTACGTCATCATCGATTTGAACCACACGTTGTTCAAATCCACACTCCTGAGGAAGCCAAACCCACGCTCCTTGGTGACATTGAGTTGATTGAGTCGGAAACGGGAGAGCATCGAAAGATGACGATCACCGAACGCAAACTCCGTGAATATGAAAACCTATTTGAACAATTCTGCGAGACACTGCAGCAATACTGCCGCACCTACGGGCTGTCATACATAAGAGCATCCAATGACATTGGGTTCGATGATGTACTTTTGAAAATGATGAGGACGGCGGGGGTAGTCGCTTGACTTTTCTTTCGCCCGATCGTTGGCTTTGGATGCTGATCGCCATTCCGATAATCGCGCTATACATCGTTCGTCCACGATTGCGGCGCAGGAATGTATCCTCTCTGCTTTTTTGGGACCAACTCTTCGACCAGAAACGCCAGGTATCTTGGTGGCGTCGACTGCGACATTGGCTGAGCCTGTTGCTTCAACTCGTTTTTGTTGGCCTATTAGGCTTCGCATTGTTGGACCCTTTGCTTTCCGAAGGAAGAACTTCAAATCGAACAGTCATCGTCATCGATGATTCGGCGAGTATGAAGGTCGAAGCTGGCGGCCAGACTCGATTTGACCTGGCTATCCTCAAAGCAAAGAAGGTTCTCAGCAGCATGAGAGCCGGTGATCAAGTCGCGTTGGTTGCCGGTGGCAAACCAGCCAGCGTGGTTACAGGCTGGACAGATTTCCCGCCTCTCGTTGAAGACGCTCTCAACGAGATGTCACCGCGCAGCACTCCAACGGACCTTGGCACCGCTCGAAAGATTGCAGCCGACCTCGTTGGCCGAGAAAACCGTATCGGATCAAATGCACAAAACCCGCGGGAACGAATCGCACCCAAAAAAGGGGTCAGGACTCTTTATCCGAAAAGAGACCTGACCCCTTTTTCGAGAATCTTGACGCTAAGTGACTTTGCGGCCGAGCAAGACCCGGACGTCGACACTGAATTGAGTGTCGACATTCAAGTCATACCGGACAGTGCACCCGAGTCATCCAACGTGGGAATCATCCAGTTCACCGCGCGACGTTCTTTTGCCGACCCCATCGGTTACTCATGTCTTATCAAAGTGCTCAATGCGAGCGACCAAACCACCGAACGTCGTCTCACACTAACTTTGGCGAACCCTGAAACTGGCGAAGAGGAGTTGGTGGATGTCGTCAATCTCAAGCTACAACCCGAAGAGACTTTTGAACGAGTATTCGAAAGCTCCAGTCAAACGGGAGGCAGACTCACGGCGATTCTGGACAGTTCTGATTTGTTATCCGATGACGATACCGCAACAAGCTGGGTGATCCCGCGACCGCCCGTTCCAGTCATTGCGGTTGCCGATGAACCCAACGTTTATCTTGAGAGCGTGCTCGATGCGGTGCCATTAGTCCAGGCAACCTTCACCGATGCGCCGTTGCGAATGCTGTTTTTACCATTCTATTTTTCGATGTGCTTTTCGGGCAAGGTCCAAACGGTGCATCCGTTCCCTTTCTGATCGTTTTCCTTGCGGCCGGTGCGATCTTTTTTACGATCTTTCATGGCTTTATCAATATCCGCGGCTTCAAACATGCCATCGATATTGTGCGGGGTAAATACAGTTCAGACGATGACGACGGGGATGTG
>JBCCKZ010000613.1:0-3968 GCA_039027135.1 Planctomycetota bacterium | reverse complement strand
GGCCGTCATGCGAGCCGCAGCTGATCACCTAACACCCTGCATCATGGAACTGAGTGGTTGTGACGCTGTGGTTGTAGACGCGTCGGCCGATTTGGATTTGGCCGCACGCAGCATCGCATTTGGTCTAACATTCAACGGCGGAGCCACCTGCATAGGCCCAAGACGTGTACTCATCCCCAAAGATCTACAGAGTGATTTAATCAGCCGACTTCGGGACCAAATCAAGGATGCTGCAATGCCATTGCATCCTGTCGCCGTCGATGGCTTTATCAAAACGGTGTCGCGGAGCCTATCCGAGGGTGCCAACCTATCGATCGGCACTTTCGACCCAGAGGCAGTTAGAACAGATTGCTGCACCGGAGCTCTAGTTCTCAGCGAGGTTGATTCGTCAATGGCCACGGCATCGGCGGACGTATTTGGGCCAGTGCTATCGATCATGCCAGTCGAAGACTTGGATCAAGCGGTCTCCATTGTCAATGACTGCCCTTACGGATTGGCGGCCAGCGTTTTTGGACGTGCCAGCGAAATCCAAACCATTGCCAACCAATTGCGTGTCGGGCATGTAAGCCTCAATGACATCATTGTGCCGACGGCGGATCCAAGAGTAACCTTCGGTGGACATCGCAGAAGCGGCTTTGGAGTGACCCGCGGTCGGGAGGGACTCTTAGCGATGACACGACCGAGGGTCATTTCGCGGAGGCGAGGACCACTTCGCATGCACCTTCGCCCCCGCCGAGAAGGCGATACCGAGATGCTCACCAAAGCGGCGAAGTGGATGTCTCCATAACAACTCAAACCCTCAACGTACTCATACCGCCATCCACGCCGATGACCTGGCCACTGATCCAGCTGCCCTGATCACTCAGCAGATGTGCCGCCAAAGACGCTACATCATCAGCGGTTCCCACCCGTCCAAGTGGATGTCGCTTTCCCATCGCCGCGATCTTCTCATCGCTCGATAAAAGGCGTGATGCCAAAGGCGTATCGGTCAGCGAGGGCGCCAAACAATTCACCCGAATCTTTGGTGCTAGTTCGGCGGCCAACGCTCGAGTCAATCCCTCGATAGCTCCCTTGACCGTTGAAACTGCCGTATGCATCGGAAGTCCTTGGCCGACGGCCACCGTGCTAAACAGAACAATCGAGGCCTGATCAGCCGATTTAAGCTTTGGCATGGCTTGCTGTATCAAACGAATGGCTCCAAGGACATTCAACGCGAAGTCCTGTGCAACCACATCAGGTTTGACGCCACGAAACGGGCCAAGATTGATTGATCCAACACAATACGCCAAGCCAGCGAGCGATTCGGTTAAAGCAGCCTCGGGAATCTCCTGTCCTGATGAGACATCGAACTCGTGATGGACGACTCGGGCAACTGTACCCAGGTCTTCAATGTTTCGAGACAACACGACCACATCGTGGCCCTGGTCAGCTAGTAGACCGGTCAGGCTTCTTCCAATGCCGTGGGAACCGCCGATAACAAGATAGCGATTATTCATTGAGATGATCTTTTAAGTTTTTTTTTCGAAGAGGACTTAGCTTCACGACGACAACGCTCGCTGCAATACCGGACCTCGTCCCAACAACGTTGCCACTTTTTCCGCCATGCAAAGGGCCGCCCACAGTGGACACAGGACTTGGAAGGCAAATGGCGTTTAGTCATTGCGTTGAAGGCACTCAAGAATCAATCGGTAGAGGTCAACACGTTCTCGACCGCTCTCGAAGGACCGTTGATCACTCAACTGGTCAACTTGCATTTGATTGTCGATTCCCAAGCCTCGGAGGATTTCTCGACACTGTTCGAAAGTTGGCAACCAGGTCATCGACTCAAGAAGCTCTGACATGCCGCCAGCGATCGTCACGAACCGTTCAAAGTTCAAAATGAAGTAAACACCTGACTGGAATGGCGACCCCCTTTGAATCAGGTTCTTCTCGTCAATGACAAACTGCCCGGGAGCAGGCTGCCAGGGCATTCCCGCTCGCTTGAGCTCTCGTGCCAAACGGACTTCATCGGCGTCGAACCGTACGGCCGCGGGCGGCACAAGGATGCCGCTCTGTGCGGCAGTTTCTTGGCCCATCCGGGCATTGGGCTCAATCGCGGGCTCAAAATTAGACTTCGGTGTCACAGCAAATTGCTACGTTTTTCGGATGATCAAACTGGCTGGCTCGCCAAAATGGGGGGCTGGGATTCATGGAATCCCGAACCGGATTATCGAGTGTTGAAGGAATCGAACGTGGGCTCCTCACCCGCCATGTTTCTTTCGCTGTCAAATCCGGCCCTCCGAGGGGACCGGCGTCGGACCTCCTCAAAAATGACCAACAAAGGTTAAAGCCTTCACCAGAAAAGGTTTATCACACCGGCGGTGGACTGCTGGGAGCAATTTTGGAGACTCAACCGTTGACCCAGCGAAGCGGCGGCGTACCCTAACGAGACACGGATGGCAGACCAGATCGAACGGCCCCCGACGGGGAGCTGAACGATGGTCGTATGTCCTCAAAATTCTCTCTCTGGATGGCACGGAAGTCACGACGGATCGAAGAGTGATTTCGCTCCGCGAGTTCGCCTTGCGTGGGACGAGATGGTTTCAGCTTGCGGCCACGGGCTGACGCCTTCGACCGTCCACGGGCTGGGTGCCTGGATTTCCGGGCACCCGGCCGCGAACGACGCAGCGTCTCTATTCCGCCATCACTGGGAAATCAACATGGTGAATTCCTCGATCAATCATCCACATGTTGCGGAAGCGAACCGGATCGTTGTGATCTTGAATGTGAGTGGGTAGCAGAATTGGCTCCTCCGGCTTTCCATGGCCAGTCTTATTTGGAATCTCGACATCATCCTGCACGATCACACCATTGATCCAGGAACTGATTCTAGCATTAGAAAACTTCTCACCACTGGCGAGGAAGCGAGGGGCCGTGAATCGAATGTCGTAAGTCTGCCAAACCAAAGGCGGCAGCGCCATATTGAGACGGGGCGGAAAAGTCCGATAGACGGCTCCAAGCCCATTGAATAGCGGTGGTGTGGCAAACGAATCGAGCACCTGAGACTCGTAGCGACTATGAAGATAGATTCCGCTGTTGCCGCGTTTCTGAGAGTCCATCATGGGCATGTAGGGGATTCTGAATTCAAGATGTAGATCGAAATCCTGAATCATCGGTGCTATCTGAAAACCTTCTTTGAGCAAACCCTCTGATGTCACTTCTGCGCCGCTGAGCAAAGAAGGCTCCTCACCATTAAAAAGGACGATCGCGCCCTCGGGCGGTCGTGCTCCCAAGGTGGGACTGACGCGTCTAACGCGATCGAAACGACCTACTAACTCTCCCTCGGAATCAATGAACTTGCAGCCATCTCGATTCACGAAGATTGCGGCATCAAAACCAGAGAGGATGAGCGTTTCATCCGACAAGCGTCCCACTAACGCCGGGACAACCTGGAATGCTTTTCTACCCGCGGGACTCATCCCCACGTTGGGATCAATTACTAAATCCGAGTTCTTCTCTTGGACTGATGGCCGTGGAACCTCTGGGATCTCACCGCCTGCACCAGGTAGTCCTCCTGGAATCAAGAGCGCCTGAAAATCACGCTTTCCAGTCGTTCGCAATTGCAAGCCAAATTTCTTGCTACTTCCATCTCGGGAAATGGTTCCCACAAACTCGCCCATCAACTCCAGTGTGATATCGGTGGTGGAAGACTTTTTTGCGACTTCCTGGCTTGGCTTCGATTCCTCTTTGGCTTCATCCGCCTTTGCCTCTTCATCTTGCTTTTTGTCGGCCGGCGGTTTTTCTGCAAGTTTCTTCTCGACCGGCTCTTTCTCAGCCGGTTTCTTCTCGACCTGGCTGTCTTCGGCGTGGACCACCGATACCGCAGTCAGCAACAATAGAACGAAAAGAACAATGGGGTTCGAAATAGCCATGGATGAATGACGAGGTGGGATTCTGATGAAGGGTAGATGGATAGTTTAATTGCCGCT
>JBCCKZ010000612.1:0-3979 GCA_039027135.1 Planctomycetota bacterium | reverse complement strand
GGAATAACACAGGCGAACAATCCCAAATAGACGATCAAAAACATCAGGACGGAGGTCACCACGAGAGGAAAGAATAACTTAAGGGCCTTTGATATGGACTCTCCAACAGTTGCTGGCTTACCCAAGTACTCACTTGAAACAGCGTGGATCATCGCACCGGTCGTCAGAGGATAAATGATCACCATCGAAATCAACCCAATCCCCATGATAGGAATGATGTTGGCAAACATCTCTTCGTTATAGGCCTGCATGGCTTGAGGTGTAGGATCAGCGGGTAGTGTCGGCATGAGTCCCAAACTGACGAATCCTAAAACCAAACCTGGCACTACTGAAACGCACATCGAGATGCCCATCAAAAGACCAAACTTGTTTTTGAGAAGTTGGACCGCCTGATCCAAAATACCTCCCACTCCCAGTGGTTTGATTTCGTACTGCATTTACGCTGCCCCTGCTGGTTGACCTGAAATAAAATTTTACTCCAAGAGTCTAACGCAATTGCCTCCCATGCGTGGTAGGCTCGCAGAATGAATCGATCCGACAAATCTCTGAATGAGGCCCGAGTCTCAAGCCAGACAAGCCCATGGATTTGGCACGTCGGCATCGGTTTGGCTGTCATTGTTGTTGGATGCACCATGTCGATCCATCCTGACGGCTCCATCTCAACTCCCATCCTGATGGGCTATCGCCTGCCGATGATTTGTCTCATACGCAAACACCTAGGTATTGACTGCCTGACCTGCGGCATGACTCGTAGCATCGTTCATCTCCTCCATGGCCGGCTCGAGCAATCGCTTGCACAGCATCCTCTCGGAGGGCTCTTCCTGAGCCTGATTATTCTACAAATCCCATACGGACTTCAGATTCGATTTCGGGGTGCACGGGCTTGGCGTCCTTCAAATCCGACAATTGTCATTGGCTCTACCTTGATCGCTACTGTGCTAATCCTTATCCGCCTTACCGCTTAAACCACTGCGGTTGTTTTCTTGGAGTGAGAGCGTTCGATATAGCTTTTTTGCGACGTTGTCGATGCTTGATATCTGTCAAAATCACTCATCTTGATAGCCGAGTTTCAGTCGTTCTTGCTCGGCCCACTCCCTCAACACGCGAACTGCCGTACTACTGGGAATGGCATTGCGTTTCCCCTTCGCCTGCAGAATCGTCCTCGATTCTGGGTTCACCTCGATGGTTAGTTCTCGTCGTCGTCGTTCACCTTGCTGAATTTTCATCGACCAGATGGTTGTCTTACGTCGCGCGCATTCGCGTATGTATGTCGCAACGCAGTGCTGCATAATACTGCCTTCAACACGAAGCTCACGATCTGACAGAAGCTCATCAATCGTCCAAATGCTTTCTCCAGCCATCTGCCGAAAGGGAGCGATGTCTGCCCTCTTCCACTTCGGTGATTCTTGGCAAACGGGTATTTCCTTGAGACGCTCCTCCCGCCAGTTCGTCATGTGCCTTCGTAAAGACATTAGTGACCGACCGCCAATCGTGAAGTTGGGCTGAATTGGCTGGTTTCCGGCCCATCGCCCCAGAACCGATGCTGCGGTTTGGAAGCGTTGTTGATGAATAAATCTCACGATCGCTTCGATCTCGCTCTTTTCGATAGGGAGATATTGCACCAGGAACCGGATCACGCCCTCCCAAAATCGCTCACTCTTGGTCAGCATTCCCAACTCGGGTGTCATTGCAAGAATGCGAGCTAAGCGGACATCTCCACCCAGCGATCTAACGTGTGCCCATCGATAGGCTTTGCTAGGCGACAAATCATCTGGAGCACACATGAACCAACGAGCAGCGCTCTTGGTCATTCGCGCGTCATCGCCGGCTGGCCAATCAAATTGTCGAACGCTCTTACCCTCTGCAAGATGCAAATACAATCTGATTTCCCACTTCTTGCAATCAGCCTTCCGCCAAACCGGACCCATGAAGGTGGGTACCCGGAACTGATCGAATAGGTGGCTTACCAAAGACTGAAACTGGATGAATTGCCCGCCATCAGGCGCATCCCAAGACTCCGGTTCATGTTGCCATAAACCAAAACGGCTTCCCATTCGGAGGCAGGCTCGAAGCACACTTTGGGCAGATTCCAGGCCTCTGATTCCATAGCACGTTGCCGGACTGAGAAACTGTGAGGATGCACGAATCGAGTTTATAAGCCGCCAGTAGGGATGACATGGATTAGAGATGGGAGCCGTATCGCGGATCAATTCGTCAAGTGCCCACTTGGCACCCGACTTGCGCAATGGCATAGACATTACAACACTCGGAAAAGCAATCGTGTACCCGGACCGAGGACAGCGTGTCCACGGATGAAGAAGCCGAACAAATAAGGTCAGGCTCAGCCGCGTTTAAGATTGCGAAGACCGAATTTCGTGCTGATCATTTCTTGATTTCCGTCTATGGTTACGAATTCAAAAGTCGACACATGCCCTTTGCAATTGGTTCGCTATTTAGACACCCAAATCTCGCGGGTGTCTTGAATTCAACCATCGTGCAACCAATCGACGGAGAGCGACTTGATAGCGAGCTTTAGATCTGAATAGACCGCTTGCTCTCGGTCGCGAAGCTTAGGCAGCCTTTCATCCTCGATATCACGGATTGCGTTTTCAGACTCGTCAAGTTCGTTTCGCCATCGAATCGAAAAATCGTCTTGGCCACCGGACTTAATGTTCTGCCGTAGCCTCTCTTGCCGCTCGGCAAGAACCTCTGTTTCTTTTACCGCATCTGATATAAGTCGCCGGACCGATTCGAGCTTGTCGTTTATTTCTAAGCAACGTTGAACCCCTTCATCCTTAGCTAGCGGACCATCTGTCTTGACTAGATTCTTCTCAAGCCAGTCAATCTGAACATTCTCTTGTCGTTGAGAAACAGAAATCAGCTCGACCCTGGTCTCGTCTATTCGATGCTCCAAAACCCTTATCACCACCTCCGATTTGGCCTCCAACGAAATCGAAAACCGAACACCTTCGCTAAGCTTTGAAGCGATTTCCAGATCCTCTTCTTTGCCATCTTGGACCAGCGTCGATACGATCTCGGGTTCGCTTAAAGCGTATTCATGATCCAGCACAAGAGTAAAAATCTGATCGCGGCTGTTCTTAATGTGGTATTCAAACTCACGACGCTGCCGCCTGCTCGTATTGCAAAAACCTTTCGACAATTGAAGCCCAACGATCTTATTTCGTTGTCGACGCCTATCTCGATGAATTTTGACCCCTGTTTCCAACGCATGCGGGAGGAGCTGAGATTCACCGGGCTTGAGAGCCGGGATGATGCAACTGCCCGAATAGGCCGCTTCTTCGAATACGGTGCAAACTCCGCGACCGAGGCTGAAGTCCGCCTGATTCTTGAGATCGACCGAACGATAGGCACGTTCTGCGTGATTGGCATGTTTGTAGTGCAGGACAGACTTCGCTTCCCCAATCTCGACATTGAACATCGGAATCACAGTCGATCGCTTGGCCGGAATCGTGACAACGGATTCAGATTCGAATACGCTGAAATCGCCAACCTCCTGAACATCCGCCTGTTCCGTCTCAGCTAGGACAATACCCCTGCTTTCTGGTGCAGAGACTCGACGGGCCATCATTTGTCTACCCCCTCTCAACCTCCCCCGGCTTAGTGAGTCATCTACCATCCCATCTACCGCTTCGCCGGCTGCGCCAGCCATAACCATGGGCGGCGATTCCACCTCAACCGATCCCAACGCAAGATCGTTTACTAGATTCACATGCTTTCTAGATGGAGTCTTGGAGCTTGCTAGATCCGTAGAAAAGGTGATCGGTTCACCCGTCACCACGCATACTTGAAAATCACTCCAATCTTCCTCGGTATTGTTATCCACAACCGCGAAGCCTTGAAGACGAATGTCTCCCTCTTCGTTCAGGCTAAGTCGATACGAGATTTTCCATGCTGAAGCCGGGATTGTGTACTGGACGACTGCCTCGGATCTACCCTCTGTCGTACTCAAGACAAGTTC
>JBCCKZ010000611.1:0-3983 GCA_039027135.1 Planctomycetota bacterium | reverse complement strand
TCATGTATCTCCTGATATTTCGCTTCTGGAAACCCAGGTTGGAATGGCGGTTGAATTGCGATGCCATCCACCCAAGGCAACATCTCTTCGAGCACTTCGGGGACAATGGTGTTGAAAGCAAAACGATCTCCGAAGATAAGGTGATCGGGATCGTTCTCTCGATTTGCCTGGCCCATGACGCGAAAGTACTCACGAGCAATCACCCTAAGAAAAGCAAGATCTCTTGCCTTCACGTCATCACCTGTCCAAGTCTTTAGAAACTGTTCATAGGTCTCACGCCCGGGAGCATCCGCGGGTAGCTGGCGGATGAAATCCACCCAGTTCTTTCCGACAGAGTTCTTCAGTGGCCAGGCCCCCAAGTCAGTCCAGTAGTAGCCGATCAAGTTTGGATTGTCGCGGTTCTGAAGACAGGTCTGCCTGACTTGCGTTGCCAGTCTCTGCTGTTCCTTAGAATCAAAGATATCGATGAAGCGAAACGCACCTCCATTGCCGCGATAAGTCGAGATGGGTACATAGTTTCGACCTTCCACATAGGGCATATCTTTCTTGAGTTCGGCCGGGCAGCCGTATCCATAGGCATTGAAGCCAAGCTCCTTGCATGCCTTCGAGAGCGCTACGTAGTCGCTGCTGAGGCTCCGATTGCCTGAATGAGTGATGCCATGAGCAAAGAAAGGCTTGCCCTCGGGCGTGATCAGCCATGTGCGGCCTGCAATCTCGCCAAGTCGGATGACGGATTTCTCCTGTGCTTTCGCCGCGAGCGGTGCGGCGATGACGAGAGCAAGCACCCAGAAAGCGTTGGCGGATCGGCAACGGGCTTCTTTGTTTCCATTCATCATTCGATATCGTTGGTTGGCTGTAAGCTTCTCGTTCCAAGTTGACTTCGCGGACCTGCATCGCTCACATCCAGAACGCGTTCTCATTGGTCTTGGTCTCGTGCCCATATTCGACTCCGCAATCCGAATGAGGATCTATTATCTTTCGTCGCCTAGTTCTGTGCATGCAAAGCGTCTACTCCGTAGCTTGGTTCGGCCTTGACACCGAAGATCAACGAGCGAGAGTCTGGTGACGATGTAACTTCTTAATGTAATCCCGGCACTCGATGGAATCTGCTTGTTGTGAAGACTCAAGGCCATACCGCAGCTAGCCTTTGAAATATTCTTCACCTGAGGCAATCCGATCAAGGGTTGATGTCGTGCCGTCCTCTTATGACGGATTCTATGACTTGACCCAAAACCGAGAGTATTTCAAAGGACTCGCTAACACTCCGTTGGCCTCTCTCTCATTCATCGTAGCGACTCAAAATATCAACAAAAGAAGCGGCAGGATTCCAGCTGACGCGAGCTATAACTCTATGGAAGATGAATCTAGCCAGGCTCATATTTTGTCGATGGGAGTAGTGGTACGCCGCCTGGGGTTGCTCTGCGCTCTGGCGAATTTGGCTCTTCTCGTTAACGTGGACCCAACCATCGGTGGAGAGAGTGCGGAATCCGCTGATCTGAATCTCACCCACCCATCGTTGCCGATCAGCAACTTTCTTGAAGATCATTGCTTGGGCTGTCACAGTGACGATGCACCAGAAGCCGGATTGAGCCTAATCGGCTTACCGATTGATGTCACTAAACCTCAAGCCTTTGAGACTTGGCGACGTGTTTATCAGCGTGTCCGGGATGGGGAGATGCCGCCGGAGTCAGATGTTGAATCAGAGGACACCGAGGTTTTCTTGGGCGATCTTCATCATAGCTTGATGGAATCGGACGCACGCGACATCGCGGATCGAGGTAGAGTCCGAGGCCGGCGTTTGACGCGTACGGAATACGAACACACGGTTCACACATTGCTCGGGGTTGGTCTTCCGCTGAGGGATCAGCTTCCCGAGGACGCCGCGATGCATGGCTTTGAAACGGTCGCGGAAGGGCAGCAGTTATCCCAACACTTGCTGGCACGATACTTGGACATTGCGGATCGAGCGTTGGCTGAAGCGTTCGATCGCGCTATCAACGGCGACACCACGTATTCCGCAGAGGTTTCACCCGCGCGACTCTCACTGGGAATTGGAAGAAGGAACTATCGAGGCCCTGAATCTCGAAACAAAGAGAGCATTTCCTGGCCAATCTATCTGGCTTTCTACGGCCGAATGCGGACCACCCGCGTGCCCGAAGATGGCTGGTACCGAGTAACGCTACGCGACGTCCGCGCGGTCAACCCAGTCAGAGGCGGGGTTGTCTGGGGAACGTTGCGGTCGGGGGCTGGAGTCTCCGCGCAGCCGATCCTCTATAAAGTCGGTATCGTCGAAGCGACCGAGACACCGCGAGACCTTCAGTTCGAAGCCTGGATTCGGCGCGGACATATTTTGGAGTTGAAACCGAATGATCGGACACTCCGCAGGGCGCCCAACCAGACCGGACGGGCAGACACAGTTTCCTATCGAAGCCAAAACGAAGAGAAAGGCTTTTCTGGAATCGCGCACCGTGGAATCCGCATCGTACGCATCTATCCATATGGCGATCGAGCGCAGGTTATCAAGAACCTTTTCGGGGATGTTAGACAAAAGGACTGGGAATCTGATCCGAGCGAAGTACTCAAACGCTTGGTGACCCGGTTCGCATCAAAGGCATTCAGGCGGGAGGTCACTTCAGACGAAGTCGTAGGCTATCAGCAGATCGGTCTTGACTTGATCTCTGAAAACCGACCGTTCATCGAAGCTCTTCGTGCTTGTTACAGTGCCCTTCTCTGTTCGCCCAGAACGCTAACGTTCGTTGAGTCGCCGGGACGTCTAGACGATTATGCCCTCGCGTCGCGACTTAGTTACACGTTGTGGACTGACATGCCAGACGAGACTCTGTTTCGATTGGCTGGCCAAGGAAAGCTTCGACATTCCGAAGTTCTTGCGGCTCAAATCGATCGCATGCTTGATGATCCTCGCTCGAAGCAGTTCATCAACAGCTTTACCGATCAGTGGCTGAATCTCAATCAGATCGATTTCACAATGCCCGATAGCAAGCAGTTTCGCACGTTTGATCCTGTCGTTCAGGAGTCGATGCTCCAGGAAACTCGCGCGTATTTTGCGAATCTGATCGATCGAGACTTGAGTGTTGACCATTTTGTTGATTCAGACTTTGCTTGTCTGAATGAGCGGCTGGTCAGGCACTACAAGGTCGCCGACGATATTGAAGGTTTGCGACCCGGAGGCGGAATCCAAACTGTTTCAATTTCACCGCTCAGTCAACGCGGCGGCTTAATCACTCAAGGCTCCATCCTGAAAGTAACCGCTGATGGCACTACAACTTCTCCGGTGGTTCGTGGAGTTTTTGTAAACGAGCGAATTCTCGGAGCGAGAATTCCTCCGCCTCCGCCAGGGATACCGGCGGTCGAACCCGATGTACGTGGTGCCACTTCCATTCGCGACCAACTTGCAAAGCATGCTGCCGATGAATCATGCAATGCATGTCACCGAATTATTGATCCACCAGGATTTGCCTTGGAGAGTTTCGACCCTGTCGGCGTGTGGCGCGATCGCTACGGAATCGGTGGCAAGGGCGTAGCCATTGATCCTTCGGGAAGGACTGTCAGCGGCGATTCGTTTGATGGACTTCAATCTTGGCAGGCGCTCTTCGTGAACCAGCGACGGCGGATCGCTCGCGGGTTCACCGAACAATTTCTGACCTACGCCACTGGCGCCCCGATTCGCCACAGTGATGAACCAGTCATCGATCGTGTCGTTTCCGATTCGGAAGCATCCGAATTCGGGATTCGTACTTTGATAAGAAACTCGCTGACCTGCGATCTATTCCTGAACAAGTAGTCTGCTTCCATAACCAGCCAACGAGATCGAACGATGCCAAAAGACTCATCGAACATTCGCAAAGGGTTGTTGCGTCATCGCCGTACATCGCGACCAAGGATCCTGTCTCGCCGTACCGTGCTTCGAGGGGCGGGAGTAACACTCGGTTTGCCAATGCTCGAAGCCATGAAGCCTGCGTTCG
>JBCCKZ010000610.1:0-3988 GCA_039027135.1 Planctomycetota bacterium | reverse complement strand
GGTACGAGATACGACGTGTGAACCAAAGAAATCAACCGACGAATTCCCAGGAAGCACTCGCACCACTCAGCGAGCTCATCCCGCCTCAACCCAATCAATTCGTTCGCCAATCTGACGACCTGATCCAATTGATCGTTAGTAGCATCGGAGACAAGTCATTTGGTGGTTTTGAGGCATCGGACCTCAAACCAACATCCGCAGATCGCAAAGCGAGTCGGTTAGTCAATTTCAATCATTCGCTAGTCAAACGCTTCGCCGGTGCGAGTGTTCGACGGAACACGCGTCTGAGCGAAACGGAAGTAGCCGAGCAAATGCTACAGACCGCTATGTCGGCCATCGAATATGATCCTCGTGACGCATCTTACATGAGCGCGTCAGACGTGGCTCGAGCCGGCAAAGCGGGGCGATTCGGACGCGCAGTTTTTTACACCGCATTGCTGCGTGCCAAACGCCTACCGGCTAGGTTGGCTGTGGGACTCAAAGTTCTCGATGGCACGCCTCCCAAGTTGGTCGACGACGTGTGGGTACTCGTTTATGCCGATGAGCGATGGACCGCGATGGATGTGACCGAAGGACGCATTGCCGCTCCTGATCGAATCATTCTGTCGACAACCGCAATGACCGACCAGGAAAGTGCCGATGCACTGGCTTCTGCATTAAGGATTCCGCCAAAAGTCAAAGTGAAGGTCTTTCGAACGCAAAAATAGCGTCGCAGACCGAATTGAGTTTTTGGCTTCCGGGCGTCTCAACCTCGAAGCAACGCCTTAAAATGGGTTTCGGTTGCGGCCAGCAATGGATCAATCGTCTGTGATTGAATCTCGTGAGGTGGGCAATAGTCCCACCACTGGTAACCCTCGTGTTCGGTTGGAACGATTTGGGGCAGTTCTCGACAAGTCGCTAAATAATAGCGAACGTGTTTCTGCCACGTTCTCTGACCGCGATGCACTTCGTACTGCAGATCAAATTGAAACTCTGTATCCCAATTGAGGGTCTTCGCATCGACCCCCGTTTCCTCGGCAAACTCGCGTTCAGCTGTGGCACGGAAAGTTTCATCCCCATCGCAATGCCCCTTTGGCAGGTCCCAGCGGTCAGCGTGCTTCATCAGCAAAAAGCTCATGGGTCGACATTTTGGGTCAACCTGCACTAACAACACACCAGCCGCTCGTCGCTCATTGACTGTCTTTTCTTCTGGCACTGCGGCTCACCTATCTCTTGTCTTGTTGTTACGTTGACTGAAAGTTTTATCCCTCAAGCACTCAATCATGAAGATCTATACTCGAACTGGCGATACCGGCAGCACTGGCTTATTTGGGGGACCCCGAGTCAGCAAGGACGATGACCGAATCGAATCTTACGGCACGGTCGACGAACTCAACGCGGCCATCGGCGTGGCACGCGCCGCAGGTCCGGGCGAGAGTATCGACGGTCATCTGGAACAAATTCAAAGCGAACTCTTTTCAATTGGCGCCGAGTTGGCGACACCCGATCCTGATGCTTTTCAAACCAGGGTGATTGGGCAATCTCATATCGATCAATTGGAATTGTGGATTGACCTCCATCAGCAGCGAATTCCCGAGCTCAAGCAGTTTATTCTGCCAATGGGACACCCATCGGCAGCCGCGCTTCATCTGGCTCGGTCGATCTGTCGCCGGGCCGAAAGGCGGGTCGTGACGCTGGTCCGACACCACGAGGCCAATACTTCCGAGGAGCTGATCATCTACCTGAATCGGCTGAGCGATCTCCTCTTTGTTCTCTCGCGAGCGGTCAACTACGACGCAGGAATCGGCGATGTCCCATGGGTGAGCCCACAGAAAGACTAGTGAAATAGCCCGCTGATTCCCTCGGGTTTGCATTACAGAAAGACAGGCCGGCAAGCATCTGGTTCGCCACGACTTGAAGGCTACAATACGGGCTGCGATGGCATCCCACCCTGTTTTGCCGTAAGTTGCCCGCTTGCCCTGATCCTGCCTCCTCTCGGAATCCTGTCGTGAAGAAAATTGAAGCCATCGTGCGTCACTTCAAGCTCGAAGATGTTAAGAACGCTTTGACCGACCAAGGAATTCATGGCATGACGGTCAGTGAGGTTCGGGGGTTCGGCCGTCAGAAAGGGCACACGGAAATTTACCGCGGCACGGAGTACGCGATCGATTTCGTTCCTAAGGTGAAAATCGAAGTCATTTGCACCAACGACAATCTCTCCACCGTCGTTGATACGATCTTGCAGACGGCACAGACTGGCCAAATTGGTGACGGAAAGATATTCGTTACCAATCTTGAAGACTCGATCCGAATTCGTACGGGCGAACGCGGCGAAGACGCCCTGTAGTCGATCGCTTAAACAGACCGATGCAGCCGGTTGTAGAACGCTGTCGAGAAATGCTCGCCAAGGGCAGGGCGAGATCAAAGAAGCTGCATGACTCGGGCACCCCCGGTGCTCAAGTCTCTAATCAACTTGCAGATTTGTACGATGATGTCGTCCTTGAGCTTTGGAACGACGCGATTCAAGACGACCTAGACAACCCTCGTCTAGGAGGACTTTCACTGGTCGCACACGGCGGATTTGGCCGCCGCGATATGGCGCCCTACAGCGATGCTGATGTGATGCTTCTGGCCGTTCGTCGCAGCCAAGCTCTGGGCGAAGAGATTGCCGGCAAGCTCACTCGTGGCTTGAGCGATTGCGGCATCGACCCAGGTTTTTCGATTCGAACTCCGGGCGAGGCTTGTTCGAAGTCCTGGGATGATTCAGTCATCTTTTCTTCGCTCACCGAATCGCGGCTCCTTTCGGGTAGCCTCCATCACTATCAACGCTTCTTTAAGCGCTTTCGACGCGGAGCTATTCGACGCAAACATCGGCTCACCAAGAATCTGATCGAAGCTCGTCGACAGGAACAAGCGAAGTGGGGCGAGACCAGCTACATGCTGCGTCCCAATGTGAAACGTTCGCGTGGAGGACTTCGTGACATTCAATTGATTCGCTGGTTGGGTTTTGCCCACTACGGAGAAGCTGATCTTGATCGACTTGTCGGCCTTGGATTCCTACCGGAGGAAGACTATCGGCTCGTTCGATCGGCCTACGGCTTTTTGATACGTCTTAGGCATGAGCTTCACTTTCGCACCGAGAAGTCACAGGATGTCTTGGACCGTGGCAGCCAGTTGGAGATCGCCGAGGCCTGGGGCTATCGTGGACACGAGGGTGTTCTGCCCGTCGAAGAGTTCATGCAGCAATACTTCGAGAACATTCGTAATGTTCGCTATGCGATTGGCTACGTGAATGAAGACTGCCAACATCGATCACCCATTAAACGCTTTGTAGAGATTGCTAGCGCTCGACGGCTGAATCGAGACGTAATGATGAGCCGGCGAAACATCTGGGTTCGAAAAGCGGTGAGAGATAGCTTCGCGAGATCACTTCCCAAAGTGCTCGAATTAATGGTGCTCGCGGGACAACACGACCGTCGAATCGATCATCCCACGTGGCGCGCGATTCGCGTCGCAATGCAAGAACAAGACTTCGATGAGAACTCTGATTCGTGCGAATCAAGTGTTGACCAGGAGTCGACGGCAGCTTTTTTGAAACTCTTGGCCGAGCCAACTCGTTTGGCATCATCGCTTCGGAAACTCCATGAGTTGCGAATCCTGGAGCGTTTGATCCCGGAGTTCGCGAGAATGCGCGGACTGCTTCAGTTCAACGCTTACCACAAATACACCGTCGACGCGCATAGCTTGTTGGCCGTGCAAACGGCAACGGAGCTTGCCGACGCTGAAGAAACCAACGGAATGGCTCGTCGCTATCGTCGCATGGATGATAAATGGCTCCTTCATCTAGCACTCCTCATCCACGACATCGGCAAGGGTTACGAGGAGGACCACTGTATTGTCGGCGAACGTATCGCGGCTCGAGTTGCCGATCGTCTGGGTCTGAGTGATGAACATGCTGATACCCTGCGTTGGCTCGTACTGAAACACCTCGAGGTGAATGTCGTTGCCT
>JBCCKZ010000609.1:0-3991 GCA_039027135.1 Planctomycetota bacterium | reverse complement strand
GGGTTAGTCGTTAGAAAACCAACATCAGGCAGAGGAAGGGAATTTCTTGCATCATGAACTAGAGCAAATAGGCAGTTTGCGTAGAATCTTTTTCTGATGGAACGGAAATTCCTATCTGCGGCACTAGCCCGCGGTTCTCGTCGAAACCGGACGCTAACGAGTTTCGGCTGAGGTGCTCCGATAAGCTCTTAAGCTGGCTGGGCTATCATTAGTTCTTCGACATTCCATTGGCGCCGCTTCTTTCGGGACCTTGTCGTAGAACCTTCCGTTATATGAAACCAATTAATCGGTGCTCCGATGGATTACGTTGGCCCAGTTGACCTTAACTCGTTAGTCGACCTCGACTCACTGGCTGCCGCAGGTGCATTGCACTACACGTTCTTCGCCTTTCCGCTTTCGACGCTCGATGAACACGGACTGCCTTCGGACTCCGATGCCCAGCTTTACATTGCCGCCGTGCAATCTGCTGGTGTCCCAATCGGCATATGGCTCAACGCACCAGTTGGCGATACTGGGTATGCTGCAGTTACCAATGAAAACATTTTCCTGCTGCACGATGCGATCTCCAATTTGACGCAGTTCTCGGGATCGTATGCATCTGCTCTTTGCGAGAAGCTCTTTCGCAATGCCGCGTCAATTGACAAATAGCACCGTTCTAAGCTGATGCCCATTGGGCACCTATTGGCGATTCGGCAATGGGTAGTAGACCTAGTACAATCTGCAAAACGCGATCGTCGCCTGCTTCGTTCAGGGCGGTGTCGCAGAAACCTTCTGTTACCCGCTCGCAGCAAGCCATGAGCGTTGTCGAATCGTTCTACTTCAACCTCCCCGAGGACGTTGAGCTCTCCGCCATTTGCAAAATGATCGGCAGCGAGTTCACCGAGCATATACAGCACTCGGGCACCTGGAATGGAACGCATCTTGGAACGCCGATCACGCTTTGCGATAACCACGGCTCCATCAACGATCAGGGAATCAACTTCGAGTCCTATCGTTACTGCGTATACCTGACTAGCTTTTCGCCTCACAACTTGCTCATCATCCAGCGAGCGGCGGTTGCGCATATCGCGTACTCCATTTGCTCAGTCTACAACGGCTCTGGCATACTGGTACACGAGTCGCAGTTTCAGATCGGCAAAATGCAGGGTCGTGATCATATCGTTTACGACGTCGAGGCCGGTGAACCGATTGGCACCGGATACCATTTTGAAGCGTACTACTGTGACTCTCAGTAGCGATGGATAACATGGTTTTAGGCCATACCTTCGGTAGAATTTATCGTGGTGCGTTCTTCGCTACCGGTATACAATCAAGCGTTATTTGAGACACCTTCGCGACGGCATAGACAATATTGAAGGCGTCTTCATCTGGGCGATGCAGGTCAGGCATGAACGACGCTCCATCTAAACCCTCTTCCCGTTTAACAACGCTCTTTTGGGTCATCAGTATTTTCGCAGTTTTGCTTGCGTTGTACTTCACGTGGGATCGCGCGATAGATCGGCTCTTCCAAGACCTGCTCATTGGCTCGAGCGGATCCATCGAATCCGTCGACGATTGGCCACGTCCACTCACAAAGCTCGCCGACGAGACGTCATTGGTATCCGCGGATGATCTTCAGGTTCACTGCCTCTGCCAAGGCTTCGACCCCGAATACGTTTGGCGAATGCCTTGCGATGGCGAATCGTTTGCCGAGATTAAGTCTCGCTGGCAACTCTCTGTGATCTCAAAACCTGACACTCACATCTACGGCGGATTCAGCCACAACTCTGGAATCCCCACTCCTGATTGGTGGAATCCGGCCGATCTAACCAACGTTGCTTACTTCGCTTGCCCTGGGGCCCTAGCCGGTAGAAAAAGTGACCAATTCCAGGTCGCCTATCATGCCGACTCTAGCACTCTATTCGTACACTACTGGTTCAACTTTTAGCGTAACTCAAGCGGCTTTGAATGCTCAGCTTTCCTTTCGCCTTCGTTGCTGTTCAAGGCTCGCTTCGGGCGTAGATTTCTGCGACTCAAGTCGTTTTTTGAATAAAGGCCGGTATCGTTTAACCCTCCCATCGAGTGGTGAGGCAAATCCTAGTTCCGGCTCACATCACAGCTGATCAACCTGAACCGTCTTATAAAGCGAAATCGAAAATAACTTTCGTCGATCGAACCTCGCTGGCGATATCGGTGTCTATCCGGATATGAATCTTAGGATGGAACCCTACTTGAGCCAAAGATCAATCTGGCCCAACAGCGGTCGCATGATCCT
The DNA here is from genome assembly GCA_039027135.1 of Planctomycetota bacterium. Taxonomy (GTDB): domain Bacteria; phylum Planctomycetota; class Planctomycetia; order Pirellulales; family Pirellulaceae; genus Rubripirellula. The sequence continues at coordinate 1,737 of JBCCKZ010000609.1, read as the reverse complement.
TGCCAACTTTGACAACGACTCCATCGTCGTCTACCAGGCTTATTGTCCCGAGATCGGTCACTTTGCGGTAGACAATGGATACTTTGGCGGTGATTTCAAGTTCAGCAGGATGTCATGGATCAAACCAAACTTCCTATGGATGATGCATCGTTGCGGCTGGGCCTCCAAACGCGATCAAGAGGTCGTTCTAGCCATTCGCCTCAAGCGATCTGCGTTCGATCAAATTTTGGCTGACGCGGTTCACTCGTCGTTCCAACCCGACCTCTACGAATCCCTCGATTCGTGGCAACATCGCGTGGCCAACTCGGATGTACGTCTTCAATGGGATCCAGACCACGCACCCAGCGGTGAAAGACTGGATCGCCGAGCGATTCAAATCGGACTACGTGGAAAAACACTTCGCAACTTTGCGAGCGAGTGGATCGTGGAAGTCATCGATGTTTCTGACTTTGTTCGCCAACAGAGTGCTCATCGATTCAACTCGAAACACGATCGACTCTTGATGCCACGTGAACGTATTTACCCGGTGAGTTGCGAAAGAACGATTCAAAATTTGGGTGTCGAAAGAACGTCTTAGATTAATGAGAACCCAAGCCGAGTTTGTCAATCCGGATATCTTCACCGTTTCGGATGTCCTTGCTTCCGACGAGTGCCGAGAGCTCATCAAACGCGCGGAGTCAATCGGCTTCTCTGCGGCTACGGTTCGCACAAGATCTGGTTCTAGGATGATGAAAAACATCCGCAACAACGATCGTGTCAACCTCGACGATGCCAAACTAGCCGCTCTTATGTGGTCTCGGATCTCATCAGTCTTACCCATGCTCGATGGCGAGCGGCCACTCAGCGTCGACCAACGGCTACGCTTTTACCGATACGAGCCTGGACAGGAGTTCAAACGACACAGGGATGGGTCGGTGACCAACAAATATGGTCACGTTAGCAAGCTGTCCTATTTGATTTATCTGAACTCTGACTTCGATGGCGGTGCAACGACATTTCGAGACTACTACGGTGAAGGTGAATCGCGTCGAATCTTCGAACACGCAGTCGTGCCTGAAGCCGGCTTGGCTTTGCTATTTCGCCACGAACGTTGGCACGAGGGCTCTGCACTCGCCGCTGGACGGAAGTACGTTCTTCGATCTGACATCTTCTACGGCCCCTAGTCGCATCGAAACGGCAAACGATCGCTCCAAGTTCGAGTCTTCTTACCTTTGGTTTGCGGTCGAGGCTTGGACTCTTCAAACTCAGCCCCTCCCAGATGTTGAAACATCCGACCTCCCCAGACGGAAGCTATGTTGCATCATTAGTCATGGGTGAGCTGAGAACTTTGAAAACTTCCCTGGGATAGGTGAGCCACGAGATCAGACTCGTGCGGAAACCAAGATTCGAGGCTAACGTCATCCCGGCATTCACTTGATTCTCACTGCTCGCAAGCGCCGATGCCTGGCGGTATTCCCTACACAGATTTGGCCTGTGAGTGAGACCCCTCAACAAGCTCGATGGCTCCTGCAATCCGATATAACATGTTGCATGCTTAACCTTCGAATACGTACGCTGGTTGGATGAGGACCGTGTCTTTGACAGACGCGTCATCACTCCAGCCCCGGGGGCGTCGCTCGCGTCGACGACACTTAGCCCACGTATTGGAAAATTGTGCTATCAAATCAACAATCGCGACCGAAACACAAATCCTGTCTGTCCCGGAGTGACCTTGCGAAGTGCCTATTTGCCGCTGAG
>JBCCKZ010000608.1:0-3995 GCA_039027135.1 Planctomycetota bacterium | reverse complement strand
TGCAGAACATGAGTTTAGTCGTTCAAGACCGACCGCTCGAATCCAGCATGTTATTCAAGATGATTCGTGTCGAAGAATAGCTCCGAGCTTGACGCGCAACTTGGGCGGCGAAATCAACGTCGATTTGTGCCGAACACCAACGACAGTGCTGATTGTGTTCTCGTCATCGCTGATGTTGCATCCCGCGATTTCGACGTTTGCCTTCGACACGTTTTTATCAAGCTGACGATCTGACAGCTGGCGTATTCGCTGAACGTCGAGTAACAAATCTGTTATCATTTATGATGTGAGACGGCGTGAGAATGGCCAATGACTGATGTAACGGAAATCATCGAACGCATTGAAAACGGTGATTCAAAGGCATCGGCAAATCTGTTGCCGCCGGTCTACGAAGAGCTGAGAAAGCTGGCTGCCGTCCGCATGCGCAGCGAAAGGCTGGAACATACGTTGACGCCAACGGCACTGGTGCACGAGGCTTTTGTGCGACTGGTCCGTCATGATCAATCGCAACAATGGCATGGTCGGGGTCATTTCTTTTCGGCGGCCGCTGAAGCGATGAGACGTATCTTGATCGAGCACGCTCGAAAAAAAGATGCCGCCAAACGCGGCGGTGGTGTTCAGAAAATCTCCTTGATTGATACGTGGCTGGCGGAACAGAGCAATCGTAAAGAATTGCTGGAAGTCGACGACGCGTTGCGCGAACTTGAAAAAACAGATGCTCAGGCGGCAACTTTGGTGAAGTTGCGTTTCTTTGTTGGCATGACCAACCGCCAAGCCGCCGACAATCTGAATATTTCAGCGCGCAAAGCCGATATGCTGTGGGCCTACGCCAGAGCATGGCTGAAACGAGAGTTGTCCAATTCAGACGGCGAAGAATAGAGCAAAAAGGCAATTTTCTAAAATAATTGCGCATATTGATGAATGCTTACGCATTGTTGAAAAGCATTTGAATCATTCTCGAACAATCACACCAAGTTCTTGATCTGGGCGGATACAGAAAATGAATGAGCGGGAAATCTTTTTTCAGGCCCTCGAGCTAGAGGGATCGCAGCGCGATCAATTTGTCACTCAGAAATGCGGCTCGGATTCGCGGCTACTGTCCAGAGTCAAAGCTTTGTTACAAGAGTACGACCGGGATTCAGATCTGTTGATTGATAAGCCCTTTTTCGAATCTGAATCAGAACATCAAGTCGAAACACCACCGATCAAAGCTGGGCAAAAGCTTGATTCCTACCAGTTGCAAGAACGACTTGGTGAGGGCGGCATGGGTGAAGTTTGGGCCGCTCGGCAGCAAGAGCCGGTACAGCGTCAAGTCGCAATCAAGCTGATTCGGCCCGGCATGGAAACTCCGGGTGTGCTGCAACGCTTCGACATCGAGCGTCAGGCATTGGCCGCGATGGACCACCCGGGCATTGCGAAAATCTTTGACGCTGGAACAACGAATGACCGGCGTCCATACTTCGTTATGGAATTGATTAATGGCGGGACGCTGATCAATTTTTGCGATGAATCTCGAATGTCGATTGATCAACGGCTGCGAGTTTTTTTGCAAGTCGTCGCCGGTGTTCAACACGCACATCAAAAAGCGGTCATCCATCGGGATTTGAAGCCTTCCAACGTGCTGGTCACCGTAATTGACGGCCAGCCCACTCCTAAAATCATCGACTTTGGCCTGGCAAAGGCTCTTGCTGGAGGTTTCGGTGCAGACGCAGCGAACACGCACTTCGGAGCGGTTATGGGAACGTTGCAGTACATGGCTCCCGAGCAAGCTGGCTACAGCGGTCAAGATGTCGATATTCGCACCGACGTCTATTCGTTGGGCATCATGTTGTACGAGTTGTTGACTGGATTACCGCCCTTTGATCCGGAATCGCTGTCAAGCGTCTCGGTCGATGAGAAACTCAGGATGGTGAAGGAAGTTGATCCGCCGCTGCCATCGACTCGGTTGTCTTCTTCTGATTCCGCTCTCAAGAATGCTAGTCTGCGGCAGACAGCGGCCACAGATCTATCGAAGATGTTGAAGACCGAATTGGATTGGATTGTGATGAAAGCCATCCAGAAAGATCGCCGCGAGCGATACCAATCTGCGGGCGAGCTGGCTTCTGATATCCAATTTTATCTGTCAGGCGAACCGGTCAGCGCTCACCCTCCGTCGCGAATGTATCGAACTAAAAAGTACGTTCGCAGGAACAAAGGATTAGTGGCAGCGATTGGAGCGATCGCTGCTGCATTGCTGTTAGGTATCGCTGGAACGACCTACGGATTAATTCTTTCAAACCGAAACGCAGATCTTTTTAAATTGGAAGCTCAAAAGGCGAAGAATGCAGAACTCGTTGCTGTTGACGCAGCGGAAAAAGAGAAACGACAACGGGAGTTGGCTGAGTCAGTTACCAAATTTGTGAGAGACGATATCCTTGCGATGACCACCGTAAGAGGCCAGTTCGATATGAAAGAATTGTTAGGCGGCGTCAGTTCGGCTAGTGTTCTGGGCAAAGATGTCACACTGGAAGAATTGCTCGACCACGCATCAGAAAAGATCCAATCCGAGCAAACCCTCGCACCTCTGATTGCCGCGGAAATAAATGGCATCATCGGAGTCAGCTACATGCACCTTAGCAAAACTCAAAAGGCTATCGAATTCATTCAACGAGCTGTCGAGATTTACGAAGACGAGCTCGGCGAACACCACGAAGAAACAATCAGCGCAATGAACAGTCTGACGATTGCCTACGACAAGTCAGGCTGACCTTGCCCCCAAGTTGAGTCCACTCGGAGCGTGAGTTTTTCTTTTTCTCAGGCAGTGTCCGGAGGCTGAGGCGTAGCCGAAGCCGGAGGACACTGCCGAGCCACAAACTCCATCGGGGTAAGTTGCCCCAGGCTGCTATGCGGCCGTTGGTGATTGTAGTCCATTCTCCATTGATCAAGTTTCTCCTGTGCATCTTCGAGTGACAAGAACCAGTTTTGATTCAGGCACTCTTGCCGCAATCGACCATTGAACGACTCTATCACGGCATTATCGGTTGGTTTCCCAGGGTGACTGAAATCCAGCTTCACCTGGTTCCAGTAGGCCCACCAATCCAGACTCTTGGATATAAACTCTGGACCGTTGTCTACCTGAATCATTTTCGGAAGTCCATGATCCTTAGAAACACTTTCCAAGACTTGCACAACATGGTCGCCCGTCAGCCGCTTACCGGCATGAATCGCAAGACTCACTCGACTAAAGTTGTCCACTAACGTCAAGAGGCGAAATCGCTGGCCACAATAGAGCTGATCTGCCATGAAGTCCATGCTCCAACGTTCGTTGGATTGCTTGGCTTCTGTTCGGCATTCCCGTATTTGACAGCTGCGATTGCGGCGTGGTCGTTTTCTTCGCATCGTCAAACCTTCCTCTTTGTAGAGTCGATAGACAAGCTTGTGATTGACGGTCCAACCCTCTCTCTGGAGAAGAATGTGCAAACGACGATAACCGTAGTGAACACGGCTGGTAGCCAGATCACGAAGCTTCATTCGCAGGTCCGCCCGATCATCCTTAACACTTTTGTAGCGATGGCTGGCTCTGGGAAATCCAGTTGCCAACAACGCACGTCGTTCACTCACTTCATAAGAAACCTGAAGCTTTTTCACGATCGTACGTCGACGATCGGACTTCAAACCTTTCCCTGGACAACGTCCTGAAGCATCTTCTTGTCCAGGCTCAGGTCCGCGACAAGCTGTTTTAGCTTTCGATTCTCTTCTTCGAGCTGTTTCAACCGGCGAACCTCAGCCACCCCCATCCCAGCAAACTTCTTCTTCCAACGGTAATAGGTCTGCTCTGTGATTCCCATCTTGCGGACGATGTCCGCAATCGGAGTTCCTGATTCCCCCTGCCGTAATGCAAAAGCAATCTGTTCTTCGGTATACCTTTTTCGCTTCATTTCCTAGTCCTCCTGGATTGTGAAATCTAACAAAATCTTTCACACTCCGCTTGGATCAACTTTTGGGGTGAAGGTCAC
>JBCCKZ010000607.1:0-4000 GCA_039027135.1 Planctomycetota bacterium | reverse complement strand
GGGTTGTCTCCCCCCCTCCTTTTTTCCCTGTGGGGTGGTGGGTGTCCCCGCCCGCCTATTTTCTTTGTTGTTTTTTGTGGGGGCGCTCCCCCCACCACTACTAAGAACGAACAAACCGAATACTTGGAAACTCGACATGTTGAATACAGACACTCGCCAAGTTGATCCAGAGATTGGACGTCCGCTCGCGTCGCTTGAGATCGGTCATCGTGTCGCCGACTTTCGTCAGGTACTCGAGACCAATGGATTTGAAATGAATCGTCCTTCGGTTGTTTAAGGTACGCCGGACAAGTCTCGGGCCGCAACGTGTCGGTCTGTGTGGCTGCACTCAGTCGAACTCGCTACGTCACGCCGGATATCAGTCGACGCGTATACCAAGGCATGTCGTTGGAATTTCAGGTCGATACGGGAATCGACACCTACCTGATGATGGCACCGATACCTCTGAAGATGCCTTGGCTCGTAGGTTGGCTGCAGCGTCTCAACGGAGCCAACATCGTTTTTAATTTGCCGGAGATCTATCAATCTTGGAAGATATGGGCGAAGCAAGTCGATTGGGTTGCAAGCAAATTTACGAATCCTCACACTCAAGATCACTTCAAGCTTCTCGTGAGTTGTTCGCCCCCTCGCACACCGATCACCATTTATTGGAAACAAAGGAAGTGTGGCTTGATCGTATCTGGTATCCCCGGCGAACTATCGGGTGTGGCTGGTTGGAGGCAAATTGAGGCTTTGTGCCAATTGGTGGATTCATTCGAGAGAGCCTGATAGCGACAAGGAAGCTCATGGGGCAGCTCTCAAGAGCGGATTCGTTGCGATCTTTAATCCGTTTAGCGGTCGAAGCTCAATGGACTTTCAGCGTGAGATTCTTTCCAGAGATCATACGGTGTTCCCGGGCCAAGCCATTCCGGATGAGCAACCTGTGGTTCCCTGCCGTCAAAGCCGATCTTGGATTGACTCTCGATGCCCAGCATCTCTTCCCACTTGGTTTGGGTTCCTATCCGGTAGGCTGAACGACCGCGTCGTCGACCCAAAAAGAAAAATGACGCTTTGGCTTGGAAGCGGTTGCCTCGGTCGAGTATCCAGGCGAATTGACGTGTCGTGTCTTCAATAGCTTCACTTAGGCCAGCAGACTCCCTCATGTTGGATCTTCCAAAGACATGATCGCCGACATCAAAATCATTGTCGGTCGAAGCGATCTTCAAACTGGGCATCGAGGTCTGCACATCCAGGATATGAATCGCGGTTTCCGTTTGAAAAAGACAACCTGATATCTCGAGTGTTGCCGGCTTCAAAAGGTCGGTTTGGGCGGCTATTGAAACACCTGATCGCCCTTTGAATTGACAATTTTGGATTTGACACAATTTAGTTCGCGATGGAGAGATCAGAACGCCCGAACCATCAACACAATCGAACCTGCAGTTGGAGAGGAAAGCGGCACCATCCGTGCCCACGCAACCGTTGGTTCCTTCCATTTCGAATGCACAATTCGAGATTCGCAAAGAGCCTCCTCTGCACGAAAGCATGCAGCGGCGCAAGCTCATCATGGCGGTGACTTCTGACTTGCATCGAAACTGGCATCCCTCGATTCTCAGCTCACTCTGTGTAGAGATGACAGGTCGCAATCCCTGCGTTTGTGCAACGAATACCGGGACCGATCCCTTCGCCGCACGAATCGTGAGGGACTTGTCAATCAATAGATGATCGTCCAGCAAAAACTCCTGGTCGCCATGGACGAGAATCACGGCTTTATCTTTGGCTGCCGAGACTGCTTCGCCGAGCGTGCCATACTGAGTTTTGTCATCCACATAGAAGCCGGGCTCTTTGATAGGTGAAAGGGCCTCAACTCTTGGGGCGGCCGAAGTTTCAAGAATTACCTCGTCTGCTTGTGAGCCGCTCTTAGACGAGTCAGAGTTCTGTTGGTCCCATAGACCGAATCCTGCAATCGCGATCAGAGCTATGATGCCGATCCCGGCCAAGAGCAAGCGTCCCTGATTTGACTCTGATGGCTGGGCTGATTCAGCATTTCCGCGATTTGATTCAATCGCATTGAGGACTTCGCCGGCGGTTTGAAATCGATCTGAAGGTCGTTTTTGTAAGAGGCGGTCAACAATATCTGCGAACCAATGCGGTGCGTTCGTGTCGAGTGAAGCAAGCGACTTGTGCTGGTCATCACATACTCGGCGCAGTGTCGCCATCGTGGAATCTGCTCGAAACGGTGACTCGCCAGCCAAGATGGTGTAAAGCAAAGCCCCCAGACTAAAAAGATCACTGCGGGCGTCGAGAGGCAGTTGAGACGAGGCTTGCTCGGGCGACATGAATTCGGGAGTCCCAGCGATCGCTCCCGTAACGGTGAGGCCCTGCTGATCATCCACGGTTTTGGCTAAGCCAAAATCAGAGAGCTTTGCAACGCCGGTTCCTTTTTGAATCAAAACATTGCTCGGTTTGATGTCACGATGCACGAGTTGCAATTTGTGAGCAGCATCAAGTCCTCGGAGCAGATCCACCGCAACACTCATCGTCTCATCAACGGATAGGTCACAACGGTCTAATCGGTCAGCTAGTGTCTCGCCTTCAACGCATTCCATCACCAAGAACGAATGATCTTTGTGTTCTTCCACTGCGTAGATCGTTACGACATTGGGATGGTGAATGGCAGCAGCGGTCTTAGCTTCGCGAATGAACCTCTCTCTTGCTGATTGTCCTACGATGTATTCAGGCAACAAAAACTTGATCGCGACTACACGATCGAGCGAGCGATCGACGGCTTTTAGGACAATCCCCATGCCACCATGCCCCAGGACATCGATGACGTCGTACTTCGCGATACGACCGATCAGGTCGGGGTCATCACTTGGCTCGAGAATGCCAGGTGGGATTTTCGAAGAGAGCTCAACGCGAATTTCGGCCGAACTTTGTGTCGGTTGATCCGTTTTTAGAAGGTCAATTGCCCGCAACAGGTGGATTGATTTGTCTGAGGCTTCGGTTGTTGAAATCGAAGGTTGTATGACTGGAGCACTCATTTCGGCAAGCGATTCAAGACGATCTTGGCATCGTTGACACTCGCATAGATACTTCTCTAAATCCGCCTCGGTTTCCTTGTCGAGTTTTTGAGCAATCAACGCGAGGAGAACTTCGTCGTCAGGACACGGGCATTTCATCGGCTCACTCATCCTGTTCAATGTCATGAATGATTTCACGTAGGCGTGAGAGGACTCGGCTTTTCGCGATGTGAACGGCTCCCACTGAAATAGCTAACTCCTCGGCGACCTGTTTAGCGGGCTTTGCTTCGACAGATGTTTTCCAAAAAGCTTGCCATGTGTTCTCTCGGAAATCAGGTTGAGCCTGTTTGCAGGCCCATTGAAACAGATGCATCTCGTGCTCTTTATCCCATAGCTCTTCGGCTTCACGATTTGGTACTTCGTGCAGTACTTCCAAAATCTCAGTCTTCCCTGAGGCTTGAGCCTGACGTTCTTTGCGTTGAACAAAATCACGGACCTGATTCAGCGTGACAGTGAACAGCCACCCGCGAAAAGTGCCTCGTTTGCGATCGTAGTCAAACTTCCCTGCTTGCTTTGAAACCTTTTGTAAAACGTCTTGCGTCAGGTCGGCCGCATCGGCGCTCTGAAGTCCACGCTTAAGTAAATAGCCATGGATGAGTGGCGCGTAGAGGTCCACGAAGTCACTCCAGGCCTGATCGTTCTTTGTGTCCCGGAGTTGGATCAGCAAAGAAGGGCGAGTTACAGCGTGATCACTCATTGGGAGGTCAAACGGGCGTGGATGGCTAATTAAACGATCGAGATTCTTGATAGAGCCCGCCCTCTATCATAACGGCGCGAATTCTCTGTCAAATCCATGATGTTTGGAAATGGAGTGCCGTCCACTAAAACACGACCCAAACAAGGCAGATAGAAGCCTTGCTTCATTCGCCACGGTGTCAATCACCGGCTGGAAGCCAACATTATTCGATGGCTGTTAACGAGTCTTGCTCGTCATTAGG
>JBCCKZ010000606.1:0-4001 GCA_039027135.1 Planctomycetota bacterium | reverse complement strand
AGCGGTTCGATGAAGTCGAGCAACAAGTTGCCGCTTGCCATTGAAGGTCTCCGTAAACTCACCAAGAATCTTCGTGAAGCTGGCAGTATCCACATCCACCGAGAACGTGCTTAACGGTTCATCCGAAACGCTCTTGAATGGTGACTCAGGTTGTGGCTTGTAGCGATTGGCGTTTTGGTAGTAAGCCCGTTTCGCTTCCTCAGCCGAATAAAACATCCGACCCTCCAAATCACCCATTGCCTGGTCCATAGCCGACTGTGAGGCAGCGGCTGCCATGATCGCCGAAAGATCGGCTGCGGAAGGTCCACTTGAATCGACTCGGCCCGATTGACGTTGAGCACCTCTGGCCATCTCAGAGTAGGCCTGCTCGCGGCCAGCGACTGGATTCTTTGACAGTACCGGTGTGCCCGCGGCGCTCCCACCGTATAGTCCACCGCCGCCCATTCCCTTGGCTCGCGATAACTCTTCTCTCGATCTTGCTTCCGCCTTCGCTTTCGCGACCTGGAAACCCAGCATGGCTTCAGCCTTGGGCTCGGCCGCGATCGGATCCGAGGCACCGGAAGACTCGGCTATTCCGAATTGGTCCATTTCCATGAGTAGTTCAGAATCCTCGGCGTCGAGATCAAACAAACCTTCCTCAACCGGCGCACCATTTCCATTCCTGTCGATCGATTGTCCCATGCTAAACCTCGGGGAAATCGCTGGTTGCTTCTCTGCAAATTGTTGACGGATGAGCCCATCGCTACCTGATAATTCAGCATCGATGTTTGGGAAAGGCGCGGAGGCCGTTGTTTTAAATCTTCGCCTCGCCAAACCCGCTGTCTCTTCCAACTCGGATTTCATTTCCGATTGCTCGGCCAACATGTTCGAACGCTTGAGGTTCCTTGGTTTGTTACCGATCGGGTTAGGCTGCGACTGGCTACCAGACTGTGGCGATGACTCCTGAATAACAATCTGTGCAAGATCACTTACGGACGAGTCTCTAATCTCCCCTATTTCTTCCTCGTAAGTGTTCATCGCCGCCTCGTACTCGGCTTCAACCGATGAACTCACTGCTGCATCCTCGAAATCCCTTTGAAAATTTGGATAGGGACCGTCTGATGACGCGGTCTGGAACGTCTCGTTTTGGCTTTCTTCAGGCTCCTTCATCGCGAGCCGTACCCCAGAACGTTGGTTGATCTGAGGGTAGGCAATCACCGCGGCCGCGCCGATGGATGCCGCCACGACAGACAAAATCCATTTGCGTTTGCCTCGACTTTTTTCTGGCAACTGAACCGTCGGTTCCGCGATCGCCTCTTTGATGGATTCGATCGCCGAATCATCAACGTCGAGCGCCAGGCTTGATTGAATTGAGTCGATGAAGTCGCGTTGCTGTTCGACTACATTTTTCAATGCATCGTTGCTTTGCAACTCTTGCTCAAATGCAGTTCTTTCCTCATTGGAAAGCTCACCGAGAGCATAAGCGGTGATTCGATGTTCGTCGTCAATATTCAGGTCATCAGGATTCATGGCTTCGCCTCAACGTCGGCGTGTGTGTTTGGATGGGATGCGGTGTACGGTGTAGCTCAGCTTGTCGGTGCAAGTTTCTTCCTGAGGGCCTGTACCGCCGCGTGCATGTGGTAGCTGACATTGCCGATTTGCATCTGGGTGACCTCCGCGATCTCTTTGTATGAGAGGTTCGATTGAAGCCTTAGGAGGAGCACCTCGCGTTGTCTGGGCGACAAGGTCTCGATGCTCTCGAGAAGCCGTTGTTGATCGCTTTGTTGATCAAGCGATTCTTCGACTTCAACGGTTTGCTGGGTCACGGGTCGGTCTCCAAGTGATTCGGTTTTTCGTCCGCGGCGTTGCCAGTCGATCACTCGCGATCGGCAAACGGAAAACAGCCATGCGGAAAGGTGGTCGCGAATCGCAACGGGGCTCTCGCGACACAATCTCAAATAGGTTTCTTGGACCGCATCCTGTGCGGCCGCCGGATCACCCAACATTCGTGTGGCGTAGGCCAACAATCGCGGACCGTATCGGTCCACGATTGTTTCGATCTCGTCGTCCTGCCAAGTCTCCATGCTCTTCGTTGGATCCATCGAGTCACGCTCGCCACCAAAAATTGGTGGCGAAGCATCACTATCAATCATCGGTGAGGATGGCATCGGTGGCATCCAGGGGCAGTAAGAGAAGAGCCGATGGTACGAATTCGTCGTGCGAACGCGGGGAAAACGTGGCGGCGTTGGGTTTTGTTAGGAACTTTTTGAAAAAGATTTTGGGCTCACTTCTCCGTTTCATTCTGAGATCTGACCCAGTTTGGCTGACCGCCATCGCGGTCGACTTGAACCGTAGTTATCATCACGCACCATGACATCGAGCGCACCGGAATCCCTGAGCAGCGTCACGGAAAACTCGAGCATTCGTTTGCAGGCTGTCGATGTCAGGATCGACGAACGTTCGATTCTTCGGCGAATTTCCACATCGGTGGCGACCGGGAAAATCACTTCGTTGGTGGGGCCCAGTGGTTGTGGAAAAACGACGATGCTCCGAGTGCTTGCGGGGCTGCAGCCAATCAGCGGCGGCAAGCTCAGCATGCCGTCCCTTGATATGACCCGTGGTGAGGTGGGCTTCGTTTTCCAGGCACCGGGACTACTGCGTTGGTTGAACGCTCTCCAAAACGTCACGCTGCCTTTGGATTTGTGCTCGCGTGAGCTACCCAAGTCCGAGAGGCTAGAACTCGGCCAGCAGCGATTGAGCGAAGTGCAAATCGCTGACGCTGCCGACCTGATGCCGCGTCAATTGTCCGGTGGCATGCAGATGAGAGCTTCGATCGCTCGGGCGCTCGTTACGGAACCAAAGCTGCTGCTACTTGATGAGCCATTCGCGGCTTTGGACGACGTGCTTCGGCGACAACTGGGGCAACTGGTGGTGACGCTTTGCCGCCAACGTCAATTGACGGCCATCATGGTGACTCACGGCATCGCCGAAGCGATCGATCTATCGGACAACGTTATCGTTATGAGGGATGGACAGATCGTCGACGAAATCGATGTTGCCAAAGAGAAAACGTCTGCTGGTGACGCAAAGAGCTCGGCCGAGTTGCATGAGCGCATTTACCTCGCGATGAGTGGAGGCCATGTCTAGCCCGCTTACTCGTACGCTTAGGGACGTGTTGCCGGTGTTGGTGCTGGCGATTTTTGTGTTGTTTGGATGGACGTTTGCTGCTAGTTGGTGGGAGCTTCCCAAGAGTCTTTTGCCGACGCCTTTGGAGTGTGCTCGAGCCGCGTGGATGTATCGACAGGATCTAATCGGTGGCTTTGTAGGCACGGGTATCGCCGCCGTCGCAGGATTGTCGGTTGCCTTCGTCGCAGGATTGTTGATGAGTATCGTCTTCGAGTGGTTCCCTTGGTTACGCAAAGCAGCGTTCCCGTACGTGATGTTGTTGCAAACAGTGCCCATTGTCGCCATCGCGCCTCTATTGATTATTTGGAGTGGATACACGTTTCGTACGGTCGCCTTGGTCACCACGGTCGTATGTCTGTTTCCAATTATCAATGCGGCATCGGCAGGACTTAGGCGGGTGGAGCCTGAGATGAGCGACTTGTTTGATTTGTACCACGTCAACAAATGGCGGCGGCTAATCCGTCTGCAAATGCCAGCATCGATCCGCGATCTTGTTGTCGGGCTCAAAACCGCCGCGGGGCTTTCGGTGATCGGTGCCATCGTCGCGGAGTTCTTTGTGGGAAACGGGACTCGTTACGATGGTTTGGGCACTTTGATGAGCGGATGGCAGGCGATGGCCCAGACCGATGCCTTGATCGCGGCAATCGTTGCGTCAACACTGCTGGGGCTGCTCCTATTTGGATTAATCAATTTATTGACGCGTACTTTGTTGAGTCGATGGGTGAAATGATTTCAAAAAGCAATGCACCAAGCCATGATTGCAAAGGGAAACTAGTTTCCGTGAACTGCTTGCCGCATACAACGCTGCCTCGCATCCCCGGCACAATCTTCATCTT
>JBCCKZ010000605.1:0-4003 GCA_039027135.1 Planctomycetota bacterium | reverse complement strand
CTTGGATTTCAAAGTCGGTGATGGCCAAGTCTTCGTTGAGCGAGGCCAGCACCACGGGAATTCGGTTAACGAGTGTTCCTCGGTTTCGCATCAGGGGATGCTGGATTTGGGCTTCCACGAGGAACGTCCAATCACTGTCGACCAAGCGTGCCGACGAAGTCGCCAAGTTGTCGGCGATCGCCGGCAGGTTGCTGCTGTTGTAGATCGTTTGTTGCCGAACGGTTGCTACACCACCTGTGGCAAAACGTTTGCTTATCGCCGACTGTTGGGTGATATCGTCCGCCTGGGCAAAGGTGACCGAAACAGTCGAGTCACCAATGTTTCTTGGTCGATCGGTTTGGGAATATCGTAGAAAACCGCTGACCTGAGCATCAAACTCAGCTAATGCGTCCTCAACGCCACCCACTTGATTAGCCCGAACCACACCACGTGGCAGTGTTCGGGAACCGGTTGAGTCGACGGTCAGTGGAATCGATTGGGTAGTCGCTTGTTGAACGGCGACATCGTAGATAGTCCCAACTTGTTCGACGTTACTGCTGACCAGTTGTGCGGATACGTTTTGGCGAAACTCGGCATTGCCACCGGTCGTCGAGAAGACCTTGCTGTTCTGAATCGCAATAGAAACACACTCTTCGACGCTCAGATCCCAGAACTCGTATTCGTGGTTCCCCAACGACAAAGGAGCGATCGTGCCAACCGTATCCGGTAATGGCTCAACATCCACATCGGGATATTCAACTCGTGTGGCCGAATTAAGATAGTACTGCAAGTCGGGCGACTCGTTCAAAAAGAACGGTTGAGTCGAAACGCACCCGGTCGACATAGCGACGGCGAGAGCGAGTTGCAGTTTAGCGGCGAATTTCAGCAGAGCGGGTTTCATGCTCGGGTGCTTCCGGGAACGCGCGTCCGTTCGAGCTCACCATGCCTTCAACAAGAGACCTCCGTCGCCACTAAGGCTAGAAGGTCCTTGCAAACTCATGTTTCACAACGAACGGGTCGAGTGTGGAAGCCCCCCACGAACTTTCTTTCTCACCGACGATCGGTGAGCGAGAAACCTCGCCCGAGGGTGTCATCGACAATCGAGATGTCAAACTTTGACGGAAAGTAAGAATTTTCTGATTGCTTAAAATTTGCTGGCTTTATGAAAGCTCTTTTTCTTCGGGAATCGCCGTCCCGTGTGGATCCACACCCGCTCCGTCGGCGACCGCATCAAGCCGATCTCGCAGCAAACGATCCGTGAAATGCTCAAATTCCTCAGCTTGATCGTGAATACGGTCTGCATCTCGATCGGCGGCGTTGACGAGGTAGTGCTCCCAAAGCCGGTGCGATCTGACCAGCTCGAGTGCTCGCTTTCTTCCACGATCCGTAAGACTCCAAGCTGGATCCGTCTCCAATTCCCCCGCTCGAACGAGGTGCCACTTCGCCATCGCGAAAGAAACACGGCCCGCCATCAGTTGGGCGGCTAGCTGATGGCTCGATGGAATCGCCTGCCCGCGTTCGTTGAGCCGATAGAGGGTTGCGGTGATATCATCACATAGAATTCCAAAGCTCATTCGTTGGCGACGAACCCATCTAATCAACACACCTTGGGTGGGCGAAAACACCGCAGCCGTAACTAAGAGGATGCCTGAAGCTACCGCCATGGTTCCCGCGACCGTTGTCGACTTAAAACCGATCAACGCTGGACCACGCGTCGCCATGTAGTAACCGCCAACGGCCGCCAGTACTGCCAACAAGGTTGACAACAAGATCATGAAACTCAATCGATTCGTTAGCAGGTAGGCCGTCGACGCCGGAACGATCAACATCGCCACGACAAGCACGCTGCCAACGGCTTCGAAAGACGCTACTGCCGTCAATGAGACCATGATCATCAACAGATAGTGCATCCAACGCGCATTGATCCCCATCGATGTCGCAAGCGAAGGATCGAACGAACTCAATTTCAGCTCTTTGTAGAAAAGCACAACAAAAACCACATTGAGCACGAAAACCGTGGCCAATTTGGCAATGGGTATAGGAATAATTGTGCCTGGCACGAGGGGAGCCCATGGCATCCATTCGATCGCCCCATAGAGGACACAATCAGGCCCCAAATCGACGGCATCTGCCGCTCTTACGATGAGCACGAGTCCAAGGGCGAAGAGCGTGGTGAAAACAACCCCCATGGAAGCGCCCTCGTCGACGCGACCGGCGCCACGAATCCACTCGGTGAAAACCGCCGTCAATAGCCCGACGACGACGGCACCGATGAACATCCCTGGTCCCTCGCGAGATGACGTTAAGACAAACGCGGCCGCGATTCCAGGAAGTACTGCATGAGAGATGGCATCCCCCAGCATGCTCATCTTTCTGAGTACCAGGTAGTTTCCCAAGATTGCCGCACTGGCCGCGCATAGAATCGCAGCAAGCAACATCCAGCCATCTTGCATCATCCACTCATGGTCGATGAATGCAATCATCGCACACCACCTCCCAAACTCGCCTTCACATGCGGATTCATCGGGATATTGATTGAGAGTCCCTGTTGATCAAGCAGGTCTTCTAATCGTTCAATGACCTCAGGTGCTAAAACATGTTCGATCGCATCGGCATCTCGATCGACTTTCGCTGGTGCGATATCCGCGTGCTCAATCAAATACATCTCCCAAAGCCGGTGCTGCCGGGTCAGCCGACAGGCCTCAACCCATCCTTTTCCCGTCAAGCGAATTTCATTTCCTTCTTGCGTTCGTCGTACGAGTTCCTCACTTGATGCCTCATCGATGGCTCTTGATAGCGTTCGCAGGGACCAGCTTCGCATCGGCAATAAATCACAAGTCGGAATGGGCTTTCGTTGTGGGCCGCCATCAAGTTCACGAGTATTTGTGTGATCTTCGATCCATTCATAGGCGGCGCGAAGAAGATGCTGCCCTTCGATCTTATGATTCAAGTTTCGGCGTCGAACGAACCGGATGACCACACCACGGCTTCTGCCAAAAAGCATGCTGACAAAAAACAGCCCCGAGCAGACCAACACAATCATCGCCCCACTGGGTAAGCCAGCAAAAATCCCAGACAACATGGCCCCCACGACTCCCCCGATCGCACCGATCATCGCAGAGATAGCCGTCATGACGACAAAAGATTCCGTCCAGAAGCGAGCCGAAGCAGCCGGGATAATCAGCAATGCGATCATCAAAATAATTCCAACCGCCTGAAGGCCAACAATGGTTACCAAAATGATCATCGCCATCAGCAACCCGTCCAGCCAGGTCGTATTGAAACCACGACTGGAGGCAAACAACTCGTCGAAGCAAAGTAGTTTGAGCTGCTTGAACTGGAGCAGCCCAATGCAGAGGGCAATCAGGGAAGCAATCAAGATGAGAGAAACATCCTCTGCCCTCATCGAAGCGGTCTTGCCGTAAATGAAACCTTCCAGGCCGGCGCCGCTTCCCATTTGCTGGACGATTCCGAGCAGCGCGACTCCGCCACCAAAGAACACGCTCAGCACAATTCCCATCGCAGCGTCTTCACTCAATCTGGTTTGACTTCGCAACCAAAGAATGGCGATCACGCCTAACACGCCCGAGATGCAAGCGCCCAAGAGAAGCCAACCCAAAGATTTGGCATCGCCACCCAGCGCCGTAGCGATCAGGAAAGCAGACGCAATTCCCGGCAATGCCGCGTGAGCTAAGGCATCGCCTATCAACGCTCGTTTACGAAGCAACGCGAAAGACCCCACTAAGCCGGATCCTGCACCGAGCACAGCGACACCAGCCACCACTACTCGAGTGTTGTAGTCACGCATCGAAACGATTCGCGAGACCTCTGACCAAGCCGGAAATTCGATAAGCCAATCCGCAACTAGCATGGCGGATCAAGGTGAATGTTTAGCACCACAACTTGCCGCTGATACACCGTCGCAAATCGCCCACATCCCGCCTGTGGACGCGAGTCAGTCAGACGCTCAGGTGCATTGCATGGGTTTCCACTTCCCAGCCGTTGAAATGTCCGCCCCTCCCAG
>JBCCKZ010000604.1:0-4023 GCA_039027135.1 Planctomycetota bacterium | reverse complement strand
CGCTAGTTTTCTGAACTCGAGCGAAGACTATCTTGAAGGTGCCCAGGCATTCCTGAGCCGGAGGCCGAAAGGCCAGCCATTTTGTCTTTCAATTGCTTTGAATCTTCCGCATGGGGCGGGAACGCGTTCGATGCAGATGCTGCCCGAGGATCCTGAGCTCTATCGAACGGCCTATCGAGACAAGTACGATCAGATTCCTATGCCAAGGACCTATGTGGCAAGGGATAAGATTGTTACACCGAAGCTGCCATCGGATGTGTTGTTCGCAAAGTTTCGACAGGCGACTTACGACTACGTCAACACACCCGAATCACTCAAGGAGCAATTGATCCGTAAGACTCAAGCGGTCACGGGTATCGACCGGATGCTTGGACAGATTCGCAAGTCTCTGGAACAACAAGGCATCGCCGACAACACGGTCATTGTTTACAGCAGTGACCATGGAATCATGGCCGGTGAATACGGTCTTGGTGGCAAGGCTTTGAATTATGAGCCCTGCTTGCGAATACCCATGATCATCATGGATCCACGCGTCGCCGCAAAGCAGAAGGGCCGCCGCACAACGGCGCTCGTGGAATCGGTTGATATCGCGCCAACGATTCTCGATGTGGCAGGTGTCGAGATTCCCGATGCCATGCAGGGGATTAGCCTTCGACAATTGATTGCCGGTGAGGCTGAGAAAGTTCGAGACAGTAGTTTCGCCGAGAACTTATGGTCAACGGTATTCGGCAATCCGCGAATCGAGAGTGTCCGCACACTGGATTGGAAATACATTCGCTATTTCAAGAATGATCGCGGGCGATTTGAGAACACGGCGAAAGATGCTCAGTACAAGGTGACGCCCAATCAGACCGACGCCTATGCGAGTTGGCTCACAAGTTCCATCAAGGGCGAGTCGCCGGTGTACGAGGAGTTGTTCTATTTGGCATCGGATCCGAGTGAGACCGTAAATCTTGCAACGCGTGAAGCTTATTCGGATCAATTGCAAAGCCTGAGAGCCGAGTGTCAAAGGCTCGTTACCATGGCAAAGGGTGATGTCGATGCTCCGCCGGCTACGATTGTCCTCAAGGGAAAACGATCCAGTAAGAACAAGAAGTAGTCCGCCGCATCGCTCTAAATGCGATCGGCGATGCGTTTGGCAATGGACATTGAGGCGGTCGCCGCCGGCGAAGGAGCGTTTAGTACGTGAATCGCATTTTCGGTGCGTTCAATGAGGAAGTCATCAACTAACTTCCCGTCAGGCTGGATCGCCTGGGCACGTACGCCAGCTCGGCCGGCAACGAGATCCTCGGATCGAATACTCGGTATCAAGCGTTGTAGTGCTTTGACGAAGGCGCGTTTGCTAAGTGATCGGTGGATCTCACCAAGACCCATTCGCCAATGATTGCGGGCTAATGTCTGAAACCCGCGGAATGTGATCGCTTCCGACAAATCGCGTAGATTCACGTCGGCCCAACGATATCCCTCGCGAGCCAGGGCCAAGACCGCATTCGGACCACACTCGACACCACCGCCAATCATTCGCGTGAAATGAACGCCTAGGAATGGGAACTTGGGATCCGGAACTGGGTAAATTAAGTTTCGGCAGAGCGGCTGCCTTTCTGGTATTAGGTCGTAATATTCGCCGCGAAATGGGACGATTCGAATACTTGATTCACCGCCCGCCATTCGGAACACTCGATCGCACTGGAGGCCACCGCAATTGATCATCTGGCCGCACTCAATGACGTCTTGTTGGCTCCCCAGTCGCAATGTGTTGCCAACTCGCTGGATGGACCTGACCTGCCAGTCAAGACGTACTTCGCCTCCCATCATCGTGACTTGTTCTCGAAAATGTTCGCAGACAGCGGCATAGTCCACGATGCCAGTCTCGGGGACGTGGAGAGCCGCGATTCCAGCTACCGATGGTTCTAGCCTTCGCAGCTCGTCGGTGTTGATGTGCGAGAACTCCACACCATTCGCAGTTGCACGTTCAGCAATCGAGTCGAGACGGACTTTCTCCTCGGCATCAGTAGCTACGACAACTTTGCCACACCGATCCCAGGGAATGGACCTTTCTTTGCAGTAATCTTCGAGTAGTTGCTTGCCTTGACGACAACAGATCGCCTTCTCGCTTCCGGGCCGATAGTAGATTCCCGAGTGGATCACACCGCTGTTGTGACCACTTTGATGTGCTGCAACTCTGCCTTCAGCCTCAAGAACAATAACACTTAGGTCGGGCGAGCGAAGTGTCAACTCGCGAGCGGTTGCAAGACCAACGATTCCTCCACCGATGATGGCAATGTCATAGGTCTGACTTTCTCTCGCACTTTCTGTGCGACTCGTCACGGGGTCTTCTTGAGTGCTCACGCGAATGATTATCTGCGGTGCACGAACTTTTGTCGATCAGCGCCTCGCTGTTTTAGATGGATCTGATGGACGGATGGATTCGATCTAGCTAGGAGTATCGAAAACGAAACCGGACAGCCTAAATAATCGATTGGAGGGGCGCTTGGTCGGTGTAGCTCTTCGACTGGTTTCGGCCACTGAACTTGGCTTTGTAGAGTGCCTGATCAGCAGCTTCGATTACATCGTTTGCTGAGGTCATCCAAGGCAGCGTCGTTGCGACGCCAAGGCTAGCCGTGACGTAGAAGATCTCATCATCCGCGATAATCTGAGCCTGTGAAACGCAGGCTCGTATTCGCTCCGCTAGTCTGAGCCCGCTTCGCTCATCTGTGTTGGGCAGCAACACGCAAAATTCTTCCCCACCATATCGGCAAACCGTATCACATTCTCGGACTCGGCTGGCGATTGAGACGGCAGCGTTTCGAAGTGCTTCGTCACCTACAGAATGACCATGCTGATTGTTGACCTCAGTGAAGTGGTCTAGATCGATGAGAATGACTGAAAACGACTCGTCGTGCTCTTTTAGGCGTGACCACATCCCATCGACGGTCTCTTGCATGTGCCGACGATTGTAGAGTCCAGTTAGTGGATCAAGTCTCGCGGCAATCGAAAGTACATGGACATTCTGCCGTAAGTGATTTAAGACTTTCTGGCGCGAGACAACAAAGTGAATTGCCTTTCGAAGGACGGGGCCGACTCTCTTGTTTTTAACGAGATAGTCATGAGCACCGATCGATGCGGCGTCGATTGCAAGGTCTTCTCGATCATCGCCAGTGAGGACGACGACCGGAACGTCTCCGCTGATATGGAGTGTTTTACGAAGCGTATCAAGACCAGCGGAATCGGGGAGATTCAGGTCCAGTAAAACGATATCGAACGGGATGAGTGACTGAGACTGAAGTTTGGTTGCCTCTTCGATCGAAGTTGCGTGAGAAATCTCTAGATCAAGCCGGCTGTCACTCAACTCACCGCGGATCCATGCGCTATCGAATGCACTATCCTCGATCATTAAAAGGTGAAGTTTTTGGCTCGCCATCTCAAACTACCGCTACGCTAAAAATTGCCGGTCCGCTATTTCAATTGAATCCCATTAACCATGCCTGATACTCACAACTGCGTTTGGGTTAGAGCCGTGTCGTTGCGGATATACCTCTCGAATCAAGGGCAAGCGAGGATAGGTCTTTCTGATATTTTGGAAAGCTCGGTATGTGACGATTTTTCCGTGTCTCTGAACTCCAGCTCGACTGGTCGATCTGATGGCAATCATGCTGTTCTGAAAGTCATTGCTTTGTATCAATTCGCGCGATCTAGGATTCGCTCTTGAGTGGAAATGCCGCAAATAGTCGGGATTCTCGGATCATATCCCGGAATGCGTTTTTGTTGAAAGCACTTACCCGAAGGCTAGCAATGATGCTCATGTTTGATTGAACAGACAAGCATTAGGTTCCGGTCGGAGTTGGAAGAGCCAAGATCCGTCAAGACGATCGGGCTCAGTGAATGTCAGTTGCTGACAGGTCAACTGCAGACTTGGATGTCCAGCCAGTCACGATTGTGGACATGAGGATCTAAACCGAAACGCATGTTTAGAAGAGGAACGCCGGTCTACCGTTCATTCATCAGGTAACTTGGGTCCGAAGT
>JBCCKZ010000603.1:0-4049 GCA_039027135.1 Planctomycetota bacterium | reverse complement strand
AACTCGTCAAAGTTCTCTTCGACGTTCATGACCCAGCCTTCTCGTGGAGAGAGTTGCTCGCCCGTGGCCAATTCTGCCCACTGAATCAGTCTCCTCTTCAAGCGATGGAATGCATCGAACTCCATTTGCACTGCTTCTCGAATGAAGTACTCCCTCGGTGATTCGGTCTCGATGGAGAACTCAACAAGTCGAGACATCTCAGAGGCGTTCTTTATGTTTTCGAGCTCGTAAAGCAATACCATCCATTGATCCACACCGGACAGACCTTGCCTGCCACTGATACGAACCAACCCGGGTAGAAAGTTTTTCCCCGTCCATGAAACATACTCAGAGTCCAATCCGAAATGCGGCAACGCATAGTCCCAATGAATACGCCTCCCTTCATACCCAGAGGTGAATTGTTCACATGCCCATTTGTATGTTGGCCCATCTTCGTCTAGCACACCAATCATGGCTGGCCTATCTGCGAGCAACTGCAGAACTTGCTTTTCGCCGAAAGACAACTTCGAACAGTCGCAGTCTTCAGCCATAGCTCCTGTGGATCTGAGCAGCGTTAGAGCGGAACAAACAAATAAAAATGCAGACCTCGCAGGGCTACTCGGAATGCAACTCATGGTTTCTCGCCTCTCTGTTTATGCACGCATCAGAGACATAAAATTTGATCGCCTCGATCCAGAAATGTACCAAATAGGATCGAAGAAGCTGCATTCCTAAATCCAATCGCGGATTTCACGCCTAGAGCCTATCCAAATACCTGTCAGCTGCTTGGTCGCTAGCCCGCGGTACTCGTCGATACCGGACGATAGCGAGTTTCGGCTGAGGTTCTCGGATAGGCACTTGGCCACGTATCGATCGCTTGCTTGAATCAATTCGTGTAATCGCTTCAGCTAACCCGAGTAGCGGGTGACCACGGCCACAACTGATGCAATGGCGGTCGTGGTCCGATGTTGAAGTAAGAGTGCTTCGCGTGCTCACCCGCGATCTATTCTCGGGCACTTGAAAGGACTGGATGGGTATCCAATAGCAAGACCTTGACCGCCCCTGGTGCACACAACTGGATCGGTCTGAACTAGCTTGTCAGACTACGTCAGTCCGCTGAGCAGATCTGATTCAAATACCTGCTATTGACGTGATCGTCGACGAAGTACCAGTCCGAGCAGCAAACCAGGGACAACGGCAAGTGTTGGCTCGGGGATGGCGCTGATATTGGGAGATAGCCGCCCACTAGCGCGAACGAAGTCAAACCCATGGTCTTCAGGGGTCGAACCGTCTTCAAACTCCACCCGAACTAAATCGAACGAATCCTCGCTAAAGACATTGAATATGCTGTCGGGAGCGAGATTGAAATTTGTATTGAGCTCCACTTTTATGGTGCCGGCGTTTTGACCGGCGACACCGTATCGCACGCCAATTGTTTGCTCAATGTCTTTTGAAAAGCCATCGCTAAAGACGGTGGGACCAAGAGATAAAGACTGGGTGTCAATTCCGGTGAACACGCTCACACTATACGGGTCACCGATCGAGCTTCCGTTTGTATCGGCATAATCTGCGAGTTCGTGGGTAACCCGTGCCGACCAAACGTAACGTCCAACTAGTTCCAAGTCAGGTAGAACAGCATTTAGACGACGCGGGTTGAGTGACCAGTCCTCCGATAAACGGAAATCCAGATCAAACGTCGCAGTGGAGTCGTTGCTAAATGAATCATGCTCAAGGCCTAATCGATACGCAAATTTGTTTCCGATATAGGTTGCGCTCATGTCGACAAAAAGGACGTTCTCAGCAAATATGAGTCCGTCTGTCTCGACGCACAGCGCTTCGTCGTCGATGATAGTTGCCAATCCATTTCTCGTGATCATGCCTGAGTCACTTATCGAAAACGAGTCGACGCGGTCTTCTTGCTTGATGGTTGCGTTACCTGTAACGCTAAACGTATCTGCGAAGACACTGGCCCCAATGAAAAGGGTGGCCGCGCATAAGGAGTAGAACTGGAGTCGAGCAAACATCTTCACTAGCTTGGAGGAATGAACGAGAGGGTGGCGGAGGTAGAGAGCGAGTCGTATGGATATCGATAAAATATAGTATCTGTGATGACGGATGGCGGGCCCGCCGCTCACTTTGGGCCGTTTTGCGATTGCGCTGCATGTGGACGCAGCTTCCATAGTCTCGTCGTGTGGGGTTTGCTCACAATCGCTTCTTGGAACATCACGCCGGACAAGCAACTCGTCCCACGCCGCACGGACATTGCCTATCGTTCACACTAAAGCGGCTATCGCTTTGTGGGCAAACGTGCTTCTCTACCATCTGCTGGCGTGTAGCGAATTATGCGAGGGCGCGATGAGTCTCATCGATGGATGAGAAAACCAGTCTGCTATTGATCCTGCACTAGTTGACCTGGCTAGATCAGTTCGCAGTGGATCTGTTGCCTGGCTAGCGTTGTGACTTCACAAAGGCAAACAGAAGAACGATTCCAAAGACAAGCCCACCAAGGGCAATCGAGATGTTGGTTGGGATCATGTCATGCTCTGCGTAGGCACTCCGGTGAAATCAGATTCGTTCACTCAAGCTTCCCTGGCTAGTTCAGCTTGTGATAGGTTGGCTGCTTTGGCTGATACGAAGGATGTCACATCAGCCTTTGAGTTCTTTCCTCCATTCACGCAAGAACGTTGGAAGTGATTGATCGATCGTGTCTTCCATAACAAGCATTGCCTCTTCTTTGGTTGCCAAGCCCGCTTCGATCAGCTCATCAGCCAATCTACGGCATACACGGCTCGCCGCGATACTGGTTAGGTCTCGTTCCGTGAACGTGACCCCTCGTTGCTCATAACGTTTGCGTAGCTTCTCTCGGTATCGCCTGCACTCAAGATCAAATCTGCTCACATACCTAGCCAATTTATCGTCGCTTGCCGGTTGGTCCCGACTCTCTGAATTCGTGCCTTCAAACATGAGATTTCATTCCTAAATAGGGCGTGAGCTGATTCGGTTACGGGCAAATAGGAAACGTCCGCCAGTCGTGGGCTATCGCACATGATGTCAGGTCACTTCGCTGATGACTGTAAGATAAGGATGCTGTTTCAATCAGACTCATGAGCTTTTCTCATCCAGCAATTTATTGACCTTGCAACACACTCTCTTTAAGGCACTGAAACCATTTTCCGAACTGAAAGGCTAGCGTTGTATTGCTCGGTTAGAAACGTCCAGCGCTGCTGATCATCACGTTTTAAAAACAGGATGTATGTTGGTCGGTGTCTTCGCTTTGGATTCTCACCTGAATGAGCCCCATCACCAGAGTCGAAATTGACGAACAATGGACCTCTTCCGATGCGGCGATTGGGGAGGTAGCGATAATGGCACAAATGAAAGGGCTCGTCGGTGGCGACCTCTCCTTTGACGATTGCTAGGACTTCAAACTGAGTAATTATCGCCTCACAAAACTCCACGATGTCTGATTGAACTCGAATATTATCCTGCCTAACGCCGTTAGTTCTTGAGCCTCCGTCAATCCGTTCGATGGGTACGACTTCATCATTTTCAGTCGCGACTCTCGACGAGATGGCCTTAACCACAAGTACTAGATCAGCCTCATCGAAGAGTTCTTGATACGTGTAAGAGGGGATTATTCTGGCGTCTGCAGTGAATGCAACGCACAGGGCTAGAGCCATTGAAATGAAGTATCGCATGGTCGAATCTCAGAGCGTTTTCAGAAGTAGTGTTTAAGAGAGCCTGAAATGGACGGATTCCTGTCATTATCGATGTGCTGTGTCGAGAAATACAACTAGCTGGGTTGGCTGTCGCAGGTTGATGATTTGGACTGGCGTGCCAGTTCAGTTCTCGTCATTGCTCGGCCCAACTTGATTGTCCATTTCTCTTAGGCCCTTGAGTGCACGGGAGGCTAGTGCCGCAGATAGGAATTTCTACGCCACCAGCGCGAGTATCTGCTCAGCCTTCGTAGGCAGGCCCGTTTCACGCCAGGTGCGGGGACGTTCCAGCTGCTTTGATTCTCGGCCAGTACCATCGTAGGTCCACTCGATCGGTTTGGCGTACGTGCGGTT
>JBCCKZ010000602.1:0-4054 GCA_039027135.1 Planctomycetota bacterium | reverse complement strand
GTGCCAAGACGCTTGGCAACGGTATCATCGTCAACGGTTTGTCTTGCATCGCGTGTCATAAGCAGGGGCTGATCGAAGACTTTCGAGATTCGGTCAGGTCTGGGATCGATGGCCTACCGCTTGAAGCTCGTCGCATTGCAAGAAAGATCTATCTCGATCGCCCGGAGCTCGATGAGCTAATCAACGAAGACCAGGAGAGGTATCGTCGAGCCTTGATTCGATCGATCGCTCCTTTTGTCGATGAGGAAACACGTGAGTCGATGAAAGGCGGTGGCAGTCTCATCGAACCTATCGGACCCGTTGCGAAGCGATTTTTGGTTTCGACGCTTGATCGCACGACGGTTGCCGCCGAATTGGGGATCGCAATCGAGCAACTCGAATCGGCGGTCTCTTTCCACTCGGGCCTGAAGCGTCTTGGATTCACAGCCATCATGAATGGCGGAACGACGAACCGAGAGATTTGGCAGAGCGGAGCGGGGATGTCGATGTATCAAAAGGCCGCGAGCATCCTTCATCTGGGCACACCTGGAAGTTTCCAAGCGGCACCCTGGCGAGGACGTTGATCGATGTCCATTGCCGTCACACCTGTTAATCACCCATCAAGTAAGTCCACAACCCGATTGAGTTTGATGCGACATTCGCTCATTGCAGCCATCGTTTTCTATCTTATCTCGGACAGCTCGATCAGCCATGCCGATAGCCTCGACGGGCAGCTTTACCAGGCTGCACGCAAGATCGCTTCCGTCATGCAAGAACAAGGTCATCACCATCTTGCTCTTGGCGAGTTCACAAGCCTCGAAGGGACGCCGGATTCGTACGGACCAGGGCTTCGAGTGGAGCTCTCCAATGCTTTCGCCGAAGTCGCGATCGCCGAAGAGCAGGAGACGCCCGTAAGTGTGATCAAGCAATCGATCTATCGAGTGTCGGGAACCTATCAGGTCATGGACGATCCTGAAGACGCTCTGGCTCCCGAGTCGGGTGTACCACAAATGTTGGTGTTGAAGATCGATTTGATGCTGCGAGAACGCGGCGAGGATCTTTTTCCTGTCACCCTTTTTGTTGATCGAGTTCGCGATATCGCTAGGGTAAGCGGCACCTCTGGCTTATTCCGACTTGAAGACGACGCTCGCGAGTTGCATCGGCAAATCCGAGTCAAGCGAGCCAAGCCAACATTCATCGTCGATGGCACAAAGATTAGAAGCAGCTCTGAAAGTGATGTGGCGGTAGAGATACTAACAAGGAGTGCCTTGGCAGGTGACTCGGTCGAGTCAAAGCCAAGGACGGTTTTGACCGAAGGTGGTACACCAACCGTTCCGGTAGCCGTGGGCGAGGTCTACGAGGTTCGCATACACAATCTTTCCGACGACGAGATTGCGGTATCAATGAGCGTGGACGGGATTGATCAATTCACCTTTTCCGAGGATCGTGACTCGGCGACGGGAAGGCCGAGGTTGACGCATTGGCTCATCGGTGCGAATCGAACTTTCACGATCAAAGGTTGGCATCGCACCTCTGATGACAGCCGCAGTGATAACCTGCTTCGTTTCCTGGTGACCAAGTACGGCGATGGAGCCTCACAATTTGTGCCTCAGGTGGATCGATCGCGAGTTGGATTCTTGCAACTGGCAATTTCCAAGTCACACCTTTCGGGACGCGGTACCCGTGGTGATTCGGAAACGGGCTTTGGGCCTCCGGTCGAGCAAAAACAAACGGTGGTTCGCCGCCAGATCGACCCGCCTCATGAGTTTCTGACAGTTCGGTACACTCAGTGATCTTTCCCGCTATGCCATACCTGAACAACGATTTTCGTTTGATGAAGAGCATCATTACAACGTTGTGCTTACTTGCCGTCAGTGTCACCACGGCCACTGCCGCTGACCCGCCTCAAAAGATCGCGCTCCTGGTGGGCATCTCGGACTACTTCCACAAGAACATGGAAGACCTGTCATTCGCGGAAAACGATGTTGAGATGGTCGGTAAGGAACTGAAGCAGCTCGGCTTCGATGCGAATGTTGTCACGGGAAAGGAGGCAACGCGTGAGAGAGTTGAAAACGCTTTGGATGAGTTGCTGTCCAAGGCTGCGAAGATGGAATCGGATGGAATCGTATTCTTGATGTTCTCAGGACATGGCCAGCAACTAAAAGCACGCGGGCCAAGTGGTCAGGGCGAGGAATCGCCTTTCTTTTGTCCCCGCGACGCGATTCCGTTTGATGATCGGTATCATTCGCTTCGAAACAAAACGACGGAGGATTTGGCCGAGGAATTCAACCTCGTTTCGCTCAATCGTGTGATCACGCAGTTGGACCAACGCAGTAACAGCCAGCAGAATTTATTGGTCGTCGACGCTTGCCGGAACAACCCCGCTAAAGGTAAGTCGACTGGCATCACTGGAAGGACGGCTCTGAATCCACCACTGGGAATGAGTGTTCTCTTCGCAGCCAAAAGCGGTCAGAAGTCCTGGGAGTCGAGCGACTCGAAGGTTCAAAACGGCGTCATGTCGCATTACCTGCTGAAGGGTTTGCGTGGCGAAGCAAGAAACCGTCGAGGACAGATGACTTGGCTGCGACTGGTGACCTATGTTCGCGAAGAAGTCCAGTTTGATCAGGGGAGACTCGCTGGAGGGAGCGACCGCGCACAATCTCCCCATGCCATTTCAAACAATTACGGCGCTATCGTGTTGGGTGAGTCCGTGTTCCGAGGCTTGGAACCCGCGAACTTGGTGCAAGATCCATTCAACCTCTCGCAGAGCACAAGAATCGAGGCTGATAAGAAGTATGTGATTCAGTTTTGGCCCAAGATTGATCAACAGACCAAAGAGGACTTGGAAAGTTATCGATACGACTTGATCAATAAATTGACTGCTGAGCAGCAGACTCGATGTTTGATTTTGTTCGAGGACACGAGTGAGAATGTCAAAGAGCTATTGGACTCTGAGTTTTCCATCATCAGCGAGGAGTCCATTGGTTCGACTATGAAAGAAATCGCCTTTGGGGCGGATCCTGAATCACTGGTTGCCAACGCCTATTTTCGACGAGAGGCGGGTGATCAATCACCACATGTCTTCGAGTTCACGTCCTATGGAAGTGAAACCTTTGGTGGAAAGATCAGTGATTACAGGTTTCGGCACGCGATGGACGCAGCGCAAAAAGACATTGAGAAGCGAACCGGTTGGATTGGAAAACCTGCTCCGTCTTTCAATGTCACCCATTGGCACACCGATGGCCGAGGGGCATTCGAACATCGAACCGACTATCGCGATGGTGAGATTACTGTCGTCGAAATCTGGGCAACATGGTGTGTACCGTGCATCAGTGTGATGCCAGGACTTGCCAAGCTGCAACGGAAGCATCGTGACGACGGGGTGAGGATCATTTCAGTCAGTAACGAGGAACCCGAAGACATCGAAGCCTTCTTGGATCGACCGATCGTTCTGCCGGAGGGAGATGAGAACGCGGGGAAGACCTTTCGCGAGGTTTATAGCGATTTCTCAGTCGTCGGTGATACAACGAGTGATACATGGGATCACTTCATGGATGACATGGGGATCTCGGCCTTCCCTCATGCGGTCATCGTAGATCGGGCGGGGAACGTGGCCTGGATGGGGCACTCGTCGTATCTCGAAGAAACGTTGTCCGACGTGATCAACGGTGACTTTGACAAACAAGCTTTTGACAAGCTGCTCCTCAATAACGCGGTAAACGAATCTTTGACGGGTTGCTTGGAATACATCAAATCAGACGAGATGTTCGAAGATTGGTTGGCGGTTGCACATGCCTATATAAACGAAATCAACGCTATCGATACCAAGTTCGATCTGTCGAATCGTTTGAACGAAAGTTCATCGAGTTGGGTCGCAACGTTCGAGGAGATCGCCCCGCTTCGGTGACGCCCAGGTGCAAAGGCACGTCGGGCCGCGCCTCGGCGAACCGCGTGTTGGCGTCGATCACATGCTTGGGGTCGCTGTCCTTAAGCGACACGCAGTAGCGCGTGAACCCGAGCGAGTCGAGGTGCTCGCAGTGGTCGAGCGCCGACTCGAGCATCGGCCCGACCGAAT
>JBCCKZ010000601.1:0-4062 GCA_039027135.1 Planctomycetota bacterium | reverse complement strand
CTGCAATCAATACGGCCAACTTAGGAAACGGATTCGACTTCCTAAACTCGACTGACTTCGATTTGAGCGTCGCCAATGGCGTCCTTCAAAGTGCCCCAGCTGATGTCTTGGCGGCGCTCTATCGAGTCGGCTTGGATCTGAACGTTCTGGAACGGGCTCTATTGCATCGACGCTGATGGCGATGATTTGAAACACATCACCTTTCATCCGCTTCGACTGGTAATTGGATGGGGGTTTCTCGCGATCTTGGGTTCCCCGTTCATTTGAAGGACCACCAATCATGACGACTTCGACTGCAAAACGTTTTACGTGCTCGGTTTGGTTTTTCTTGACGGGATCTCTGGTGCCGATGTCGGCTAGTCGTGCTGAATTGATGTATTCATTTGGCCAATCGAACTACAACGTTGAAGTGAACGGCAGGGTGATCGTTGATGTTTTTCTCACCCAAACTTCACCGGGCGTGTTTGACCTGGCAGTTGATGGCTTGGAGAGCGCAGGCGTGCGAGTGTCATCTGATTTGAACGCTCCCTCTGACCCTGCCCGAGTTCTGTCGGTCAATGATATTGCCGCTAACCCTGTGTTTGATGGCACATTTCCACCTCCGGTATCTGAAGTTGTCGGCAGTAGCAGTGCGGGACTTGTGAGAGGTTTAGACTTTGGTTCGCCGGTCCCCACAGGGATACAGATACTCCTTGGTTCGTTTACATTCACGGCTGGTAGCGTGCCTGGGCAGATCACTTCATTAGTTGCAGGTGATTTTAGCGCCGAAACGGAAACGGTCGGTGGCGACGCAACTTTTACGCCCTTAGATTCGATGATTGGTAGTGGGTTTGCGACCATCACGACGGTCACCGCTGTCCCCGAGCCCTCTTCGCTGGTGCTTTGTGCGACGCTGATCGTGATCAGTTTGACGCGAGGGAGGCGTCGGTCGAGAGCCTAGATGGAGATCGTTTCACTCATTGGAGCAATGAGTTTCGATGCCGAAGATTCGAGCTCCCCTCTCTCTCCCCCCGGCGTCTGCCTCACCGAGGCTCGTCAACCTGAAAGGGAGAGGGGAGCCTACGCCTGTTGATGTACCACGAAATCGGATGCGATCTGTTTTGATTTGCTCTTACCAAATGACCATAAACAGGCCGATGATTCCGGCGACGTGATACGCCCGTTTCACAAGAACGAAAAGCCGAGGCTGGAGACTGACTCACTCGGGCTTGTTGCTGATCACTCTGGGAGGTGTTCCCGAACTACATTGGCAACGTGGACACCCAAAAGACGTGAGCCTTCGGAGGTGTAGTGAACGTTGGCGGGTTTTTGATGCTCGGCGATCTCTAGTGCATAAGCGTGCATTGGGTCGGTGATCATGCCTTCAAACTCGGAGATCACTTTGGCTGCGACTTGGTTGTATCGAACCTCATCGCCGGCAATCCGACCGTCGGCCCCTTCGGGAACGGGTGTAGTCTCACGCCAAATGACGGTTTTGGAAGCCGAAGTGAGTTGCGTCGCAATCATGCGAAGGTTCTTTTCATAAGCATCGATGAGGACCTGTTGGCGACTGTCGGAAGCCTTTGGATCGCCCAGTGATTTTCCGTCACCAGCCAGATACTTCAAATCGTGGAGACCAAAGTTGAAATGGACTAGGTCATAGGTTCGGCCTGAGAGCCATTGATCAAGTTGGTCGATGCCCCGTGTGGTGGGACCGCCGTTGGTCGGTATTCGCCAGACATTCGCCTCGCCCTTGAGCGCTTTGCGAACGGCTAATGTGTAACCAATCGAAATGGAATCGCCGATCAGGAGGACATTCGGTAAGGATTCATCCACTACCGGGTCAGCAAATTCCGGTCGTGGTTTCCTGACGGGAGCTTTCTGCTTTTTTGCCGGGGCCTTGGTTTCCGCCCATGATTGAATGGAAGTGACTTGGAAAGCCAGACTGACAACAATGACGAATGCAAGGATTCTTGAAAGGGACACGATCGGCTCCGAGGTTCTTGTTTGGGTTCAGGTGGGCAAATTATTCTAAATCAAAGAGTGTGCGGCGTTGTTCGTTTTGGCTGTGCAAAAAGATTGAGCGCCCTTGCCGTTGGCAAAATTCGCCTTAAATGGCAGACAGAACCTTTTACCCAGATCTCCAAAACGTGAACGACGAATTCAACGAACGTTTGGCATCCGCGAAAACGGCGGCTCGGCAGTCCAAAAGCATCGATGCTAAGCTTGAGGTCGCTCAACTCGCTCTGCCAAACGCGATCGAAAAGCAGAGGCGGTTGAAAGTGCGGGTCGCCAAAGAACAGGCGGACGTGGGCTCTCTCGAGGGACTTAGCATCACTGGGTTGATGCTTTCCATGTTTGGCAAGAAAGAGTCCCGATTGGATCGTGAGCGTCAGGAGTTGGCCGTTGCTACACTTCAATACGAACAAGCGGTCAAGGATGTTGATGATTTGAAGGAGGATATTGTCGAGTTGGAAGCAAACGCCAAGGAGTATGAAGATGCGGTGCAGAATTACGAGCGAATGCTTGACCGTAAGGAAGCCTACATTTCCGAGAGTAATTCCGCGGTTGCCGGGCGACTGGTTGAAATGTCACAGGCGATCGCCGAGCTCGAATCCGATCGAACGGAGCTACAAGAAGCAGTTGATGCAGGGAAAGCAGCGAAACACGCCATCACCGAGGTTGAGGCAACCCTTGATTCAGCAAAGAACTGGGGAACATTGGATATGTTTGGAGGGGGAGCACTCACGACGATGGTCAAGCATTCCAAGATCGACAACGCAAAAGAGCAGGTAAGGCATGCACAAAGAAAGCTCGCTACGTTCGAACGCGAGCTTGCTGGGGCAGGCCACCAGCTTCAAACGAGTATCGAAATCGATGGTTTTACTCACTTTGCCGACTACTTCTTCGATGGATTAGTGGTTGATTGGATTGTGCAATCCAAAATCGAAAAGGCGAAGACTGAGTGTTCGAATATCAGCCTTCGAGTGAATAAGGTGATTTCGAATTGCAAAGAATCCCTGCGTTGCGTTGATGCCGAGATCAAGGAGAAGACTGAGGAAAGACGAGACTTGATTGCATCAGTTTAGTGCGCTGCTGATCCGTAGCCTAATCTGAGCGTGTGGTTCGCTGCGCCGGAAGACGAATCGTTGGTGGTTTGGATACGTCGATGGCTTCGGATCGACACGGGTGGGAACCGTTGAGATGCTGATTGCGTTTTCGTGTTCAGTCCATGGTTCGATTGTGATGCCAAGCGGGCAATCCGAAACCGCAATCGACTTCTCGATCGAATCGCCTTTCCTCGTTCGTTCGAAACGAATCTTTGTCCACTGGGTTTGCTTCTCATCAGGCATCGTGACGGGAACACGGAACTCCATCCATTGCCAGGTTTTTGGCATGCAGTCTCGCACAACCAATCGGTTGTCGGGGATGGAGTATTCCAGCCCAGCAAGTCCTTCTAGAAACAGCAGCAGTTTTCCAGCATTGAAGTTGGAGTATTGATCGCCAAAAAGATCGCCGGATCGCGTGTACGCCTCCGGAGCAACCGGGATGTTCCAGTCCGTGTGGAAGTTGTAGTTCTCCAGATGATTCAGGGTGAGCTTCCAAGCAGGATCGCCAAGATGCTGTCGAAATATGCCGCTCAACGTGAAGTAAGCGGTATCCGGCGTGTAGCCAAAAGAGTGGTCCACGTCCGTCTCAAACTTCTTCATCGACTGACGTGACATCGCCAAGGGAAAGAAGTAGCCGAGAAACCCTTTGTCGTTGTTGGTCGCCCAAGCACTCGTCATCTTCAGGGCGTAATCGCGTGGAAAGTGTTTGGAACGCAAATGCCAGAAGCTGTTGGTCATTAGCATGCCATCCTTCGGTCCTGCGAAAAGATTTGCATGTCCGTTGGCCTGCCAGCGCGTGACGAACCACTTGCGAATATCATTGGGCTGGAGCGACACCAGGTTTCTCCAATGTTCAATATCGCTCGGGTATCCGGCAACCTTCGCCATACCGATCAAAGCCTCCGTCACTTCAAAGTGGTTGGAGGCGAAGGGAGAAATCCTCTCGCGAAACGCATCGCGGAAATAGCCCTCG
>JBCCKZ010000600.1:0-4063 GCA_039027135.1 Planctomycetota bacterium | reverse complement strand
GGTCTCACTCTTCTGGAAGGATCCCTTGTCCGTTGCCGTCGCGGCAACCCAGCTGACGGATCACCTCAAGTTCGCTACCTCTGCCAAGACAGCCAATGCCCTTCTTTTGATCCATCAGAGCAAAACGCC
Source organism: Planctomycetota bacterium (assembly GCA_039027135.1). Classification (GTDB taxonomy): domain Bacteria; phylum Planctomycetota; class Planctomycetia; order Pirellulales; family Pirellulaceae; genus Rubripirellula. The sequence goes on along the minus strand of JBCCKZ010000600.1, from coordinate 3,934 downwards.
TTGGCGTTCAATCGCGAAATGCAGCCGTCCAGCGTGTATTGGCAATGAGGAGATCGCTTACAAGGGCACGAACATCGCTGGGGTTATGGGTATGACCATGGTCGCCTTCGTCATGCTCAGTAAGGTGAGCAAGTTCATGTTCAAGCGTATCGAGCTTCTTTCTGATCAAAAAACCTTGCATGGATTGATAGGGACGAACACTCCCTTTTCGAATGAACACTCCCACCTCAAGTCGGCGGCTCCAATCCTTCCAGATCGGAATCCAATACAAAGCATGTTCGGGATTTCCACTTCCGGCCGCCGAAAGGCATTCTGCTCTGGCAATGGCTGCTTCCTTCAAGCATTGGTCGGGTGGCGGATAGTACGCAAAACACGCAACGATGCTAAAGGCGACAAGACCGGCGAGCATGACGGCCCCTACCACCCACGGCGGTATGATGATGTCCCAGCCACCCGACTTAGGCTCTCCGTTTTCACCCGCTTCCACAACTGATGCTTGACTTGCGAGCTGGCCCTCCCGATTCGAAGCTTCCTTCGAAACAGCAAGCCAACTCTCATCGATTCCAATCAGTCGCAGCACGACTCCAATAGCCATCGTTGCAACCAAAAGGATCGCGGCAAACACCGAAATGGCATCCACGTTCCTACGAAGCGTGTTCTCGGCAGTCATTCTCAAATCAATGCCACCCAGCGGAATCGGATTCGAATAGATATCAAATGCGTGAGTATGACCAGCGGCTTGAATCGATCGTGGTAGGAGAGGATCGTTGATTGCGTAGGCAAACCCCGTCACAACAACGACGAGAATGGCCAGCCAAACCATGGTCGGCCGCCAACCAAAGTTACGCCCGAACCAAACCGGCGTTGCAAGATTGACGCCGCTGCCCAGGATGAGCAGGGCAAAAGCTGCACCTGGTGAATTGGCGTGTTGAAACATCATTCCAAGCTGACTCATCGTCAACAACGGAGTCGCATAAACCGGCAATCCCATCGCCACCATCCTTAAAGGAGCCCAAGGATCGTCGCTTTCAAAACTCGATTGCATGGATCCAAAAGGCAGCACAACGGCGAGCAATGCAACCCCAATCAAGGCGATGAGCGCCATCGCAAGACTAGGTCCTGTGAGCTCTCGGCAGGCTTGAACAAACATCGCAGCAAGTCGTCGAATACCAATGATGTCTTCTTGCCTGCTTTCCTCTTGCAAGAATTGGTCTTTACCGGTCTCGGAATTTCCTTCTCCTGGCGAAATCCAATCCCACAGCATCCCCAAAACCGTCACCAGCAAGAGCGAGCCCATGGCAAAGAATACGATGATGGAAGGACGGCTGAGCGTGAGTCCGTACAAAAGCGAGAGCGGATTGAATAGCGGTGCTGAAAGAGCAAAAGCAGTCATCGCGCCAGCGCTCACACCAGATCGTCGCATCTCTCGTAGGACAGGCAGAACACCGATTGAACAAACCGGCATCAACATGCCAATCAACCAAGACTGGGGGAGACTCCTCAAACCTCGGTTTCCGAAAAGCCTCTTTATGCCGTCACTTCCAAAGTAGTAACGCATCACGGCCGCGACGAAGACACCGATCAACAGAGTTGGCGAAAGAGCGATCCCACCTTGGATAACGCGGACCAACGCACCGACGAGCGTATCTATCAATGCACTCAAAACTTGATCCGTTTCTTGCGAAATGAAGAAGGCAATGACTTGGCGGCTTCCTGTAGTCGACCAACCAACCGATTGAATTCACCCTCGAACTGCAAAGACTCAAATACTTCCGCGACATTCTCGGCCCCGTCCATCATCTGAATCATCTTTTGAGAGCTCTCGTAAATCGGAACCCAATCATCTTCAGAAAGATCGGTATCTGCAGCGACTTCGGGCGTCCACTGAATCAAGTCGATAATCTGACTCTGAAGCACCTCGCGATCACCGTCCGAAGCCGTCCAGTCATTCATACGGCCAAGCAACTTAAATTTCAGGTCTAAGAGATCTCGCGGCCAATGTCCCGCCACGGCATGGCTGTGTCCGGTATGCGAGTGTTTAGCTGAAGCCTCTTCACCGTCGTTGTCGCCGTCACAACCAAGCAGGAAAGTTGAGATGCAAACGAGGGCGACCAGGTGCCATAATTGAAACGCGGGAGGAAACGAGACGCCATACGTTTTCCCCCTCGGCTCTTGTGTCTCAACTGCCATCAATCCGCTCGGCTCACTTGTACTGTGGCGTAGGAACTTCACTTAGAACTCGCGAAATGACATCCTCCACACTTCCGCCTCTGACGAGCAACCTAACCGAAAGCACTGCTGGTGCAACATCATCGATATCGGTCGGTGTCACGAAAGAACGTCCCTGAAGCAGTGCCCATCCCTGCGCCATAGCTTGCCAGGCCATCATGCCGCGTGGACTTACACCAAGCGTGATGCTGGCATCTTCTCTTGTCGCCTCAACAAGGTCCAACAAGTACTCAGCAACTTTGTCGTGCACGGCCACTCTCCGGCATTCGAACTGCAATTGTTGCAGACGACCGAGAGACATCACCGCGTTTTGGTCACCAGAAATCGATGTTTCGGCTTGGTCTTCCGCCCACACTTCGCGTCGCAAAATTTCACGTTGAGCCGTGCGATCTGGATATCCAATCCGCAACTTGATCGAAAAACGATCGAGCTGTGCCTCCGGAAGCGGGTACGCGCCATGGGAATCAATCGGATTCTGCGTCGCAATGACAAAGAACGTCGAAGACAACGGGCGAGCATCTCCGTCGATTGTGACCTGTCCTTCGGCCATCGCCTCCAAAAGTGCGCTCTGTGTTCGCGGCGTCGTTCGATTGAGCTCATCAGCGAGAAGTATGTCGGCGAACACCGGTCCAGGATGAAACTCGAACTCGCGACTTTTCTGATTGAAGATGCTGAATCCGGTCACATCTGACGGCATCAAGTCGGGCGTGCATTGAACACGGGCCAACTTGCCCCCGAGTGCCGAAGCAAAGGCCTTGGCCAACGTAGTCTTTCCGGTGCCGGGGAGATCGTCGAGCAGCAAGTGACCTCGCGAAAGAACGCAAGCAATCACCAAATCGATTTCGCTGGCCTTTCCAAGCAGCTGCTTTCCCAAGTGCAATCTTAATCTAGAGAGATCATCGGGTGTTCCCTCATGCTTGTCCTCGGTGGTTGGTTTAAGTGTCGCCGTCATGAATTGTTCTCTCGATGAAGCTGGTGAATCGCCGAAACGCGGAGGTGTCCCACGATTGAAGTGTTCGTTGTTGTCAGTGCGGGCCGATGTGTTCCGAAGAACGTTTGGTCGGCTGCGTCGAGGAGTTGCTTTGTTTGCGCCGCCAATCTCTGATTATTGGCAGTCAATGACTCGAGCCAGAGTCGTTGGTTCTGGCCCTTCATTCGTCCGTGACCAGCCAAAGCCGCTCGCCAATCAATGATTCTTAGTCCCAGACGCAAGCGATTCTTGACAGGTAACAAACCAGAGAATAGCCACACGAATGAGAAGCCCCAATCGAGCCAATAAGCTCGCGAAAGGAACAAAAAGATGATGGCCAACACGACAACTCCCGTTAATCGCCAGTATCGCGAGACCATTCTTTTCAATATCAAGGAAAACGACGCTCGATAAACGGGAAGCCAGTATCCCGGCGTCGGTTCCAGTTCAACCCAACGACCGCTTGCCAGCTGCACTTCGGGCCACACATGGACATCAGTGGGGCCCACAATTACATTTCCATCTGTCGATCGACCCGAAACGGTGGGCACGTAAAAACCCGTTGCCAATCGACTTCGAAATCCCAGCTGTTTCGCCATCACCGCAGCCGCAGTAGCAAACCAGTGGTCACCGCCTCTCCGGTGCGTGCAAAAGTCTTCCAGAACCAACTCTCCTGTGAAACCGTGGCTGCGGTCGAAGGCATAGCCATTTCGTAAATACTCAACGATCGCCAAG
>JBCCKZ010000599.1:0-4064 GCA_039027135.1 Planctomycetota bacterium | reverse complement strand
TCGTGTTTCTTCTGGTCTTGTTCAGAACTTCGGATCAGGCCATCAGCACCGCTGCGGTGCAACAGCGTTTTGGTTTTCAGGTCTTCATAGCGGTGCCGCAGCCAATTCGCGTCGCCATGATGCGTCCATTCCGCATGCGCCATCATCACCATGTGCGGCGCCCATTCGGTCGGCCAGGTGCCATTCTCCATCAACCAATCAAACGTTCGCGCCGCCATCGTGACATCATCGTCGGTTGCATAATGGCTCAGTTGATTCAAATACGCATCCGCTTCATAAGGAATGCGTTCACGATCGCCGTCCACATAGACACCCGCAAATGTTGTTGCCTTAATGCTGTATTTGCAGAGGTCCCAAATGCGGTTGAGCGTTTCGTCGGATGATTCAAAGTGGCTCGCATCATCGTTCCAGGTCGCTGAGAATGCGGCGCGTCGCTGAATCAAAACATAGGGAAAGTCTTCTTCCAGACCCTCGATCTCAATCCACCGAAAGGGCATGACGCTACGCCACGACGGAGGCGTCAGTACGGCTGGCGGATTCGCATAAACAAAACCCGCCTGTTCGACATTGCGCATATCGATGGGCGTGGGAACGATCCAGTTTCCGCGTTGCTGTCCACGACGAATGGTGGTCATGCCATAGCGAACCGTGCCCGGTGGCTCTCGATCAATACGACCCTCTGTCAACTTCTCACCGAAGTGCACGCGCGCCGTGCCACGACCTTGAGGAACTGGCATAACAATGTTCCCAAAAGCGACTTTGCCGAAATCAATCAGAGTAACTTTGTCATTGACTCGTGTAATGCTGGTTGGCGACTGAACTGTGAGCGAAACGTGATCCGCAGCGGGCAGCGAGGGCAGCTCTTTGATAAATAGATTTCGAAAGCGATAGATCTGTCCGTGCTCGCCATGATGCTGAATGCCGATGAATCCTTTCGCATCGGTCGCGTCTCGAAATCGAACCGTTCGAATTCCATTGACCTCGATCGAGATGAGGTCTTTCACGCAGGTGATCACGTATCGATTCCAGCCATTGCGTCGCAGTGCGTTTCGGACCCGCCGAGTCGCAAAGAAGGCTTTTGATTCGTCTTCATGTTTCAGGAATTGATCGGTTGATCGGCCCTTCGTGCTGGGCCAGATCCACCCTCGACGGCTTTCGTCGTAGAAACCGCCTGACCAACGGCGATCCGAACCATCACATTCGGCTTGGTAACCGTAGACCACTTTCTTGGCATCCTCGTCAACGTGACAGCGAAACATCACACCTGAGTTGGCTTTGCCTTCGGGCAGATGAATGTCGACGCTCAATCGAAAGTCGGAGTACTGCTTTTCGGTCACCAAGAAAAACTTCTTGTCGGCACGTAAATGGATTTCACCATCAACGACACTCGCTTCGCCGTGCGAATAGGGGTTGCGCCAGCCGGATAGGTCCGCTCCGTTGAAGAGTGATGTGTATCCACGACTCACCATTGCGTCGAAGCTCAATTGAGCATCATCGCTGAGCTGCGGACTAAGGATTGATGCCGGCGGCTCATTCGCCGCTAATGCGTTGAGGGAAACTGCTGTGAAGAGCAGGAATGCGATGGAACGGAATGTCATGATGCCGACCAAAAAAAGTATCACCGGACAGCATCCGCTGTTTCTATGTTTGGCTTCCATTCGAAATCCTCAGTGTTCAGTTGATATGAAACCGTTCCAGCACCACTGACCAATCGAATGTTCCGGATCTCGATCTTGCCCGGCCCTCGCGATGGGTCAATCCGCACGGCATCGAGTGGCCCTGCAGTGTCGAACCGGATTGCGTAGTCATGAGATTGGCCATCGTGCTTGACTCGGAAGACCTTGCTGCGGTCGGCTCTGAACGGCCTGCCCCCTTGCACCTTCCAAAAGACTTGGCCATCGCCAGTCGAGTCAGACGTCATCGTGAATTGAAGCGTGAACGATTCGTTGACAATCGGCTTATCGAGTTTGTGAGTCAGGTGAGGATCGCCTCCAGTGCTTTGGACGACCAGGGCTGCCTTATCGCCCGTGAGCGTGCAAGTCCCACCGGGTTGCCATCGAGCGACCGGGTGACCGCGTTTCTTGGTCTGGGCAGACTTGCCGGTTTGGCGACGTTTCTTGCTCGCGCCGCCTTTGAGAGTCGCCTTTCCTTCCTGCGTCGCGTCATATTGGGAAGGATCAAACTTTGGATTCGAAAGTGGACGAACCGCTTGAGTCGCAATCAGATGATCTTCAATCATCGCATCGAGTTGCTGCACACGCTTAGGGAATTGGCCGGAAAGATCGTTCTGCTCGCCGATGTCATCGACTAGATTGAACAGTTTGTAGCGATGACCGCCACGTTCTCCCCCGTGGAAGATGCGGATCAGTTTCCAGTCGCCGCTATGAACACTCACCGACGGTGGCAACCAGTCCGGCACGCCCGGAGCGTGCGGGAAGTACGTGAGGATCCCATCGCGATCGAGCGAGCCACCCTTCAAAGCGGGAACAAGGCTTATCCCGTCAAAGACTTGATTTGGTCGCGCGTTGATCGAAAGCATCTCGAGAAGCGTCGGATAAAAATCAATGCTCTGAACGATTTCGGAACTCTGCGTCCCCGCTTCAATGGATCCGGGATGAACGACGATCGCGGGGCCTCGAACACCGCCTTCATACATCGTTGCTTTGCCGCCTCGAAGCGGTGCATTGCTGGTCGCCGTGCCACCATCGACCAGGTTGTACATGTTGCCGCCGTTGTCCGAGGCAAAGACAATGATCGTTTCGTCGGCCAGGTTTAGATCGTCCAGCGCGTCCAACAGTGTTCCCACCGCATCGTCCATGCTTTCGATCATGGCGGCGTAGGTCGGGCTTCGCTGAGCCGCCTTGCGATCGATGACTTGTTGATACTTTTGGATCAGCGATTGCTTGGCGTCAAACGGAGCATGCACGCTGAACATCCAGTAGTTCAAAAAGAACGGTTCCTCACGGTGCTGGTGCATGAAGGCAACCGCTTCTTTGGCCATTCGATCTTCTAGATGCTCGTTGGGAATATCGGGGTCGTGGTCGAAGTCGGCAAACTTCCATGGAGCGACATAGCTGCCCGCTGGCCCTGGACCCGGATGATGTGGCACATCGACGTCGAAGCCATGTTCAAGGGGCGAATACGGTTCAGCCCCCAAGTGCCATTTGCCGAAATGCCCCGTTGCATAACCATTGTCTTTCAGGGTCTCGGCAAGCGTGACATAGTTTGTGTCAAGCCGCGTCACCGAGTTGGGAATTGTGGCGAATCGATTGGGAGGCCCGCTTTCCGTTTCGGTGGCTTTGAGCACGACTTTGGGTAGGTGACAGGTTGGCGATGTGATTCCATGGCGTGCCGGGCTCAATCCTGTTAGCACACTGGCGCGTGTCGGTGAACAAAGAGGACTGGAGGAATAGGCTCGCGTGAAGGTCATCCCACGCTGGGCGAGTCGCTGAATGTTGGGTGTCTTATAGAGTGTGGTCGTTCCGTACAGCGTCGTGTCACTCCAGCCCAGGTCGTCGGCCAGAATCAAAATGACATTGGGCATTGAGCTCGCGTCTTGTGAGGCCGCGATTGCTGGCGATGCCACCAGCAATACGGTCATCACGATGGTGGATCGAATCATACGAACGTGCTTGCAGCTGGGCATGGATTGGTGCTTTGTCTATCTGTCATACCGATATGCGTTTTTGGAGATTCTGGACGATTCTTGCCCTGCAAGAACAGTAATTTTGGTCGAACAGCCAAGAGCAATCGAAAGTTCGTCGATGGTGCATTTTGGCTGGCGACGACGTGTGCGCCGTGGCGGGACCATCCTGAGCGATTCGGACATTGGAACAGTGTTTTCAGGTGTTTGGCTCGTTGGGCTTACAACGGCGTGTGAGAACATCTGCTGCAAGCCATTAGTAAGGAAGAGCAGTACGATCTACTCCTTCTTGAATCATTAATCATTCGAGCTTGACTCATCAATCGTGAGTGCTCACTAACATTCGGCAGGTGTAAAAAAGGGTTGAACACGAAGCGTTGGAAAGATTACGAGGAGGCGATGGCAGAAAGATTCATGCAGC
>JBCCKZ010000598.1:0-4071 GCA_039027135.1 Planctomycetota bacterium | reverse complement strand
TTTGGTTGGCTGGTTCGGCGGCGGGTTGATCGAACCTTTGGCCCAATCGGGCACCTTTCGATGGTGGCTAGTTTTTGTCGTTATGCTAGCAATGACGTCGACAATGCCTTCCTGGGATCGTCGACAAGGTCGAGCGGACTCACTCGGCATCGTGTTGGCTTCCTCACTCAATGCCTTGGTCGTGCCGGCACTGGGTTTGCTTGTGGCGTGGAGTCTTCAGTCCTGGGTGGGGGATCGACTTTCGGCGGGGGTTTACGTGGCAACGTTGATGCCATGCACCTTGGCTTCCGCCACCGTATGGAGTCGACGCTGTGGTGGCAGCGAGGCGGTGGCGATGGGGACAACGATCGTCACCAATCTCGCGGCCGTGCTGGTGATTCCGATCGGGCTTCTTTGGGTTCCCGGTATCTCGCTAACAGACGCACCTGAGATCGGATCTCCCGTTGCCAAGCTGCTAGGTTTGATCGTTCTGCCCTTGGTGATTGGAAGATCAATTCGACGTGTGGCATTGATTGAGAGTCAGATTGAACGGCATCGCACGAAGCTGCGTCTGTTCTCTCAATTTGGAATCTTGGTGATGGTTGCTCTTGGCGCCTCTCACTCACGCCAGGCTACCGCTTTGGAGTCGTTTTCTCTTGGGATCTTAGCCGTGACGATTTTGGCGACTGGAGTAACCCATTGGATTGCAATTTGGGGAGCGCTTCAAGCGTCAAAACGAACAGGCTTGCCGCGGGCCACCGTGATTGCTTGCGGCATCGCCGGATCACAAAAGACCATCATGATTGGTCTTCAAGTGGCTATCGATCTAGGCGTCAGCGTCGTGCCGATGATGGTCTATCACGCAACGCAGCTAGTGGTTGATGAATGGATGGTTCGCGATGCAAAGATTGAGACAAGAGATGAGAATTCGGGATGAAGATTTAGATTAGGGATGACGGTTAAGGCCAGGGTCCTGTATGAGGCACTGCCGGCTGTTTTCGCATGTCTCTTACCATCTCGAATAATGCTCGGTCAGTTCGATGTCGTCAGTCGCGGGGCCTAGTGTTCCTGAGTGCTCGTTGTTTTTACCTTGATCGTCGATTTGATTCTTTCCAATGCTGTACAGCTTGTGTTTCTGCTCCTGAGCGTCGTATTTGAAGTAGCCTTTCCCAATGGCAATTCCATTTTCATTGACTTGGAAGGGATCTCGCAGAATCTCATTGGTGAGGTTTAATTCCTTGAGCAGCGTGTTCAGATCATTGAGAGACCCAGGGAGTGAGCCTGATCGTTGTTTGTGTATCCGCAGTAGCAAGTCGATGATCATGAGACGCACTTTCGCCGTTTCCAAATCTCGAGCGATTCGAAAGTTATCGTACGTAGGGCTGTTGGGCTCGAGGTAATTGATCAACTCGCGGATTTTGAGGAACCATCCAAGAGAAGATCGCGACCAGGCTTGGTCTCTCACTTCAATGTCTTCGACAGGCTCTCGGCTTTCCAACGAAACTTGCAGGCTGTCGATGACATCCAGCAATTGCGTTTCACTGAGATCGCTACGACTTCCCCAAATACCGTGGTGAATCAGTTCCATACAAGCGATACGTACGAGTTCATCGATCATCAGTCCATGAGAGAAGAAACTCTCGATTGTTCTGGAAGATCTTTGATGCAGAAGGGTGAGCTCATCCGAATCGGACGTCTGGCATTGAAGTGCGAAGTCGAGAATTCGAGCTGCCTGCCTGGCATCCGCGTAGGCGTCCAAATTATCCAGGTCTTCCATGGTCCCTTTCACAGGGACGCGAATCTCATTCGTTGTAGCGGTGATGAAAGCGTTGTCGACGAGAGTCAAAAGTTCTTCTGAATTCAGCTTGGCTCGATCCGTGGGATTGGAAGCATCGAGGCCTAAGCCGTAGTTGACCGATTGGGCAATCGCTTGAACTTGCTCGAACAATTGCTTGTGAATTGCCTCGTTTTGGTTTGAAGCACGGTGTAGTCCGCTCGGCCGAATAACGATCCACCAGAGGCAAAGAGAAAACACAACCGAGGCTAAGCAAACTCCATGCGCCAAAAGGGATAGCGGTTTCTGAGTTCGAGAGTGCCTGCTTGAGAGAGCTACTAGCGAGATCGCCCGACTGCTCCATCCAGTGATGAGGCATAAGATCGCGATAGGTATCCAACGCAGGTCCCAGGCATCGGGCGATAGGAAGCTGGCTCGCCACACGTCGTCCAATGAAGTGTCATTGGGCCAAACCTCCCAAGCACGTAGATTCCGTGAGAGTGTGTTGAATCGAGCGAGCGAGAGCGTTGTTGCCGCGAATATCAGAATGGCCATCGAACGTCTCAACCAAGAGTTAGTGTTACGTTTGCTTCCCGCGTGTTTGGAGCCCCCAAATGCAGTCCAGATTGAGACTCCCCATGCAAGACCGATGAAGTCAATCCAAAAGACATTCAACGGCCCACCGGTTTGGTGGAGGACAAGGAAGACGGCCGCTGCCCAAGCGACGGCGACAAAGAGCGTTTGGATGCTTGGTTTCCAAGTTTGCGGTCCAAGTCGATCGCGTATCACGGCTGTGGTCGAAACAAATGCAATGACCAGAAGCGACGTTCCGATCAAATCCCACTCTCGCGTGACCCAAAATGGAATCGAAAGCACTGCAATCGTGGCGGTTCGGCCGAGGTCGCTGCGTTGATGAATCAGAGCAGTGTTGACGAAAGCGGCGTACAGGCCGAAAGGAATTGCTAACACAGCGATTACAAAAAGATGAAGCCACATAAGGGATCAATGGGTTTTTGTGTTTACGTGCTTTGATTCTTGGCAGACATCGTCGATGGTTCGCAAGGACATGATCATGTCCAGTATCGCTTGATGCCTCTTCAGTGGTCGGAGTAATGTTCGACTAAGCTGATGTCGTCAAAGGGATTTGACTGATACGTCAAGGAGTTACTCTTCTTGCCCCGGTCGTCGATCTGGTTCTCGCCAACGCTGTACAGTTTGTGCCCTTTCCCGCTGACCTCATATCTAAAATATTCAATCTCGGCTGACACGTTTGATTCATCGATCGTAAAAAGATCCCGAAGAACCTCGTTGGGTAGTTTTAATTCGCCCAGTAGTTCATTGAGCTCACCAAGCGATTCAGGAAGTCTGTTCGATCGACGATTCTGGATTTGTAGCAAGAGCTCAGTGATCAGGAGGCGTATTCGTGTTGTCTCATTCATTCGCGGGAGACGCATCGAGATTCGGCTTGCGTTTCCAGACTCGATCCAACTTGTAATCTCTTCGATCCGCCCAAACCATCCGAATGTCGACTGCCACCAAGCTCTCTCGCGAGCCTCGATCTTCTCAATCGACTCACGGTTCTCTAACGTGGATTGCAGCACATGCACAATATCAATCATCTGGGTTTCAGTGAGATCAAGCCGTCGTTGCCAAATGCCGTGATTGATTCTGTCGATGAGTGCGCTACGAGTGAGGTCATCGGTCATCAGCCCGTGAGAAAAGTAACTCTCAATGATGCTGCTGGACTTTTGATGGAGAGCTGTTGGATCTTGTGATTCGGCTACTTGTGATTGAATGGCGAAGTCGATGATCCGAGTTGCCTGTGCAGCTGTTGTGAACCTGTCATCATCGAGGTCAGCCAACGTTCCATTGAGAGGGACTCGGGCGGCTTCCGTCGCGAAGGCATCATCAATGAGTGCCGCAAGCTGCTTTTGATCTAGTTTTGCTCGATCAACTGGATTTGAAGCGTCCAAGCCCAAGCCGTAATCGACCGTCTGCGCAATCTTGCCAAGTTGTTCGTGTAGGCGAGCATGGAGCAGCGTAGTGGCTAGGTCCGTGATTGCCTTCGTATTCTCTTACCTCACCTCTGGGAGGTCGGACGTTTACACGGCCGGGTGGGGCCGATGGAAGTGTGAAGGAGGAAATTCGAAGTGTGAAATCCAGATGTATCAATCCTTTAAATATCACTCTCCCTGGGGTCATGTAGTTTTACTTCACCATCCCTCTGGGCATTGGTATCTACACAAGTCCGCGGACCGAGGTGAGCCGTGACCCGCATAGGAGCGCAGCGAACTGTTTGATTGTTGGTGGGGGGCCGG
>JBCCKZ010000597.1:0-4095 GCA_039027135.1 Planctomycetota bacterium | reverse complement strand
CGATCCACCATGTGCATAAATGCGGCATAGACGCGGGCATCTCGATCCGTTTTTTGACCAGCCTTCCATGGCTTGTCCTTGAATACCTTCCAAGATGGGTCACTTTCGTCGATCCCCCACAGGCCGTGAGGCGGAGTCCAGGGCAGGTAGCAGAAGAAAGGGGTGTCCTGATTCTCGCGAACGAATCGCATTGACTCTTCAAAGATCCTGTTTTGAGCATACGTTTTTCCCTCGTAGAAAGTCTCGCCTGTGTTCCCTTCAAGCGGCACTTCACGACTGTTGTGGATCAGATAGCGGGGATAGAAAGTGTGCGCGTGGACTTGGTCGTAGTAGCCAAAGAACTCATCGAATCCATGTTCCTCAGGAAGTCCTGATGTTCCCCGACCTCCGATACCCCACTTACCAAATCCGCCAGTGGCGTAACCTTTGTCTTTGAGCATGCTGGCAAGCGTTGGTTCATCCGCACGAAGCGGTGAGAAGCCGTCGTTGACACGCATCGAAGTATGCCCGGAATGCAGTCCCGTCATCAAAACACATCGCGTGGGACCACATACGGGCGCGCCCGCATAGGCATTGGTAAATCGCATCCCTTCGCTGGCAACACGATCAATATTCGGCGTGATCAGATCCGGGTGCCCCATATGACCGGATTCGAAGTAGCCCCACTCATCAAGCATCAAGTAAATGATGTTGGGTGGATCAGATGAGAATACCACGGATGATGGTATCAAGAGCAATAGAAATGTGAGTACAAGACGGAGCATGGAAATGCAAAGCGGAGTGGTGATTCTGCGACAAATGGTGATCCAGGATACAACTTTCGCTGGTGTAATAAGAGAATATCAAGGTATCCTCCATTGGGAGTGATACAACGATGACGATTTCAACTGAATCCATGTCAAACCAAGTTGCAGCGGCGAGTGAGACGCTCGCGGGACTGCGCGAAAACCTAGAGAAGGTGATTCGCGGAAAACAGGATGCGATCGAGCTCTTGTTATGTTGTTTAGCGGCAGGCGGTCACGTGTTGCTCGAAGATGTACCGGGTACGGGCAAGACGACGCTCGCCAAAGCACTCGCGATATCAAGCGGTTGTCAATTCAGCCGCGTTCAGTTTACACCTGACTTATTGCCATCCGATATTGTTGGCTCATCGATCCTCAATGCAGCGGATAGCACATTCAGGTTCAATCGCGGACCGATCTTTACCAATCTACTTTTGGCTGACGAGATCAACCGCGCTTCACCACGGACCCAATCGGCTTTGTTGGAGGCGATGGGCGAGCAGCAAGTGACTGTGGACGGAAACACCTATCCTCTTGAGTCGCCATTCCTATGTATCGCTACGCAGAACCCCGTCGAGTTCCACGGGACTTATCCTCTTCCCGAGGCTCAGCTCGATCGATTCATGATTCGTCTCACGCTCGGATATGTCCATCAGGATGAGGAGTTTCAGATTCTTTCCGCTCAGCGATGGGGCCATCCACTGGAGGATATCGAGTCGGTAGCGTCACCTGAATCAATCGCCCAAGTTCAGCAAGATGTCGAAAAGATCGAGATCGAGGAAAGCGTGCTGCGTTATCTACTGAGTTTGGTCGAGGGAACACGCAAGCATTCCGCGGTCAAGCTTGGTGTCTCGACTCGCGGTTCGTTGCAGTTCACACGAATGGTTCGCGCGCTAGCGCTGATTCTTGGACGAGAATACGCGTTACCCGATGATGTCAAGCGTTTGGCAGTGCCTGTACTTGCCCACCGAATCGTGCTGGATACACGAGCCAAGTACTCAGGGACTGACAAGGATGCGATCATCGCTGAGATCGTTGCCAAAGAGCAGGTTCCTCGTTAGGGCGATTCATGAGGTAACGATTTGGTTGAAAGCACTTTGACGAATCCCGAATCTTGGGACGGATGCGCCGCAGCCGTGGAGGCAATGAGCAAAATCGCTTTGAGAACATTGCGGAGCATGAGCAAGTTAAAGGTTGGGAAAGCTCGTATTTGCTCGGCCCCTTTACTCGCACGCGAGTCACGGCTCAAACAAAGCATGGATGACCTTTATTGTGATTCAATTTCAGCTATGAGATTTTCTGGCGTCGAGATCCCCAACTGATTCTAAAGAACTAAAGATGCCAAGACGTAAGCGATGGTCGTTCTTAAGTCCTCCGTTGGAAGATCCAACCATCCGTTGGCTTGATGACTTTCACCGTGGAGAGTTTACGCCGGGCGGTCGAGCTGTCCTCTGGGGGATGTTGTTGTCTGGTGCGATGCTCGTCGGGGGAGTGACCGAGCCCTTGGCCGTTTGTTTTGGGTTTTGCGTCTCTGCTTTGGCGATTGGTGGAATCGTCGGTCATTTACTTCGTCCACAGCTCAAGCTCACCCGCCAGATTACTTCGTTTCCCTCGGCGGGTGAAGTTTTTCGGTATCAGGTCGATGTGGAGAATCTTGGTAAACGAGTTGCTCGACATGTAGTCGTCCAAGAACGCAGGCTGCCTGCCGACCTTCGCCCGCATGGAAACTTGCCAATCATTGATCGTTTGGAGCCGGGTGAAAAAAAGTCCGTAAACCTAGAGCTGCGTTGTCTCAGTCGGAACTTCTTTGATCTCGAAAATCTTCAAGCCGCTACGACTTTCCCGTCCGGACTAGTGAACTCGGGCCGAAAGTCAAGAACAGCGGATCGTCTGATTGTCTATCCCAGGATCACGAAGATCATTGACTTCGATGTTCCTCATTCACGCAATCACCAGCCCGGAGGAATTGCGATCGCCTCGCATGTAGGTGACTCTTCAGAGTTTCTTGGAACTCGAGATTGGCGGCAGGGTGACCGCCTGCGTGACATTCATTGGCCCTCGAGTGCGCGAGCGGGCCGTTTGATTACGCGCGAGTTTCAAGAAGAGTATTTTGTTCGCCTGGCCGTCGTGCTGGATATCGAAGCACGCAAAGCCAAAGATGAGTTGAGGCTCGAACGTGCCATTTCGATGACAGCTGGAATGACTGATGCATTGGCACAGAAGGAATACATTGTCGACATTTTCGCCGCGGGTGATGACATCCATCATTTTCAAGCGGGGCGAGCGATCGCTCACCTAGACAACATCTTGGAGCTGCTCGCGTGTGTCGAAGCAGGCGGCGAGTTGAATGTGCGGCAGTTGGAAGAGACCTTGGTATCAGAGGCTCGCCGGCTATCCGCAGTGATCATGATCGTGATGGACTGGGATGAGAGGCGACGCCGTTTGGTCAACAGGCTCAAGAACGAGGGGCTCGCTGTTCGGGTGGTCTGCATGAAGTCCAATCAATCTTTGGACGGACTCGAGGAGCATGAAATCGTTGAGGTACCTGCATGAGGCCGATCGAGTCTTTGCTCCGCCGTCTGATGTTTGTCTTGCCGGTTTACTTCGCGTTCTGTTGCCATGCTATCGCCCTCGAAAGGTGGAGCCTGTCGATTCCCGCCACTGTCGGACTTGTATTTTTCGCCTGGGAGCCAACGAAATCGCGGCCCAGTTCGAGGCAATGGTACGTCGTAATCATTGCGGGGCTGATAGTTGGTTTTTTGGTTCCCGCATCGGATGTTTCGGCGGGCCCGCTTTCGCCAGTGTTTGCTGCGGCGCTGACGGGTGTGGCGATTGCGATCGCACTTTATGCCATCCGTGTGGATCAAACGACGGTCGCATGGGCTGCGAGTTGGGCGTTGGTCACGATCTCGGCGAAAACAAGAATGGTTGGGTCTCTTCGAGCGTTCCTTTTGCTGTTCTTCTTTAGTTCGCTCGTGGCGGCTCTCATTCGTTCGCGACCGACGCGAAGTCGTGCAGGAGGTTGGATTGTGGTCGGCCTTTTCATGGCAATGCTAGCCGTTTCGACGTCTGGTGTTTCGGCGCTGATTCAACGAGCTGATCGAGTCTTCTTGGACTCGGTTGAGAGATTCATCTCGAGTGATGGGAAAACCGAATTAGCCGGACTTGGCAATCGAATCACGCTGAGAACCAAGGATTCCATCACACTAACGATGGAACCCTTGATGGAGATTTCGGAACAGACGGGATACTTGCGTTCCAAGGTCATGGACCAGTTCGACGATAGTCAGTGGTCCACCTCACTGAACTTGCT
>JBCCKZ010000596.1:0-4105 GCA_039027135.1 Planctomycetota bacterium | reverse complement strand
GCTTCTTGGAGTCTCGCCTTCAAGCGGATCCCAAAGTTCTTTTGTGTGGTAATTCACTAGGGTGTATTTCAGCACTCTACCTGGCGGCAGAGAATGCTGATGTCGTCGATGGCTTGATACTTCGCAATCCGCCAGCGCTCGATGACGTCGTTAGGCACGTTGCGCGACAATATCCGGGTGGTCGGTGGGTGGGGCCAATCGTCAATGAGCTGCCAGAGTCCATGGATGCTGTCATACAGGTCGAGCGGGTTCAGCAAGCGATCGTCTTTCTGCAATCCGAATTGGATTCGCTTGTGCTGCCTGAGTTTCAAACGAAAATCCAGGATGGCCACCCAGGCCCACAGAAAGTAGAAGTGTTGGTAGGCATTGATCATCATGAGTTAACGGATGATCGCCATGAACAGGGTATCGAGAGTTGCCTGCGTTGGTTGATCGAGCAGGTTTCGGATCGCCATAGAACCTTTCATCAGCCTCGAGAAGGCTAACCCATACTTCCGGACTCATCGTCCTTCTGCGTTATTTCGGCTCGTTCGACTACAGGGTTGTGCTGCTCTTGAGTACGGGCACGAGTAGCGAAAGGACGATGCCTAGCACAAGTACTGCCATCACCAAAAGCATCAGTGGTTCGAGCAATCGAACGAAGAGATCCAATCTTCGAAACGTCTGCTTCTCAAGAGAATTAGCGATGTCCGGCAACACCGTGTCAAGCGAATTACTTTCCTCGCCCACGCTAATCATTTCGATGACCGAAGGTGGAAAGTAGCCGCTCTTGCGTAGTGGTTTGGCTAGCGCATCTCCCGATCGAATGTTCTCGCTAGCATCGAGAACTGATGACGATAGAAGACGGTTGCCGGCCGCCGTTGCTGCGATGTCTAACGACTTCAAAATCGGTACACCATTGGCTAGAAGCGTTCCCAGGACTCGGCAAAACCTTGCCACCGCTAGGTTCATCAAGATGTCACCGAGGACGGGAATCTTTAGCTTGACAATATCGGCCATGCGTTTTCCGGCGTCGCTGCGAAGATAGCTTCTTAGCACGATAAATACGACGAGAAGAACAATTGGGATGATCCACCCATAGCTTTGCAGTCCCTTGCTGAATGAAAGCAGGGCTTCGGTAATCCAAGGCATTTCTCCCTTGGCCCTCAGTCTTTCGAACATCATGTCGAAGTTGGGGACAAAGAAAACAAGGAGAGCCGAGAGGACGACCGATCCCACTGAGAACAGAAAGACGGGGTATGCCATCGCACTGACGGTGCGACCCTTGAGATCCTCTTGCAACTCAGTGAAGTCGCCAACACGGTTGAGTGCGTCCTCGAGAAATCCACCCTCGCTTCCGGCACGGACCATGTTGCAGGCCATGTCCGAGAAAATCTTGGGGTGGCGGCCCATGGCATCGCCAAGCGGTTCGCCATCCTCAACCTTGCCGCGAATCTCCTTGAGGGTTTCTTTGAGTGTGTCGTTGGCCGATTGATCCGAAAGCACGTTAAGAGCTCGAATCATGGGCACACCCGCTTGAAGTAGCGAGGCAAGCTGTGTGTAAAAGATCGCTAGGATCTGGCCACCAACTTTCTTTCCGCCCGGGCGAATGTTGGCCAGCGACTTGTCTTTGGCCAGCGAGACGTCGATGGGGAATAACGACTTGGCAGCTAGCTGATCGGTCGCCTCGCGTTCCGTTGAGGCATCTAGAGTGCCGTTGTGTCGCTTGCCCGCTAGATCGCGAGCGGTGTAGGTGTACTGCGGCATTGCTTAGGTCTTGGTGACTCGATTGACCTCGTCCAGGCTGCTCGTGCCCGCGAGCACTTTCTGAAACGCATCCATTCTCAGGGTGTGCATGCCGCCGGCAACCGCCGCTTTGCGGATGTCGAAGCTTGATGCGCCGTTCTGGGCCATCGTGCGCACGTCGTCATCGGAAACAAGCAACTCATAGATGCCCATCCGGCCGCTGTAGCCGAGATTTCGACATTCGCGACATCCGACAGGTTCATAGATGGTCTTGCCATCTAGCTGATCAACGGGAAAGTCAGGAGGTAGCGGCGTGTGTTTGAGATCGACCGGACGCTTGCAGTGATCGCAGAGACGCCTGACAAGTCTTTGGGCCATGACGGCTTCAACGGTTCCAGCGACCAAGAAGGGTTCGACGCCCATGTCGCCCATTCGAGTGAATGCACCGGCGGCATCATTGGTGTGAAGCGTGCTGAAGACCAAGTGCCCCGTGAGCGAAGCCTGCACAGCATTCTCGGCAGTTTCCAAGTCTCGAATTTCTCCGACCAGCACGACATCGGGGTCATGCCGCAAAATACTTCTCAGTGATGCGGCGAATGTTAAACCGATCTTGGGGTGAACTTGGATCTGATTGATTCCATCGAGTTGATACTCAACCGGATCTTCGGTCGTAATGATCTTGGTTTCGGGGCTTCGAATCTGAAGCAAGCTGCTGTAGAGCGTGGTTGTCTTACCGGAACCTGTGGGGCCAGTTACCAAGATAATGCCGTGGGGCATTTCAATAATACGGCTGAATTGATCATAGATGGTCTTGTTCATCCCCAGAGATTGGAGTTCAAAGACCATGGACGCCTTATCAAGGATCCGCATGACGAGGCTTTCGCCATGGATCATTGGAATGACACTTAATCGAATGTCAACTTCACGACCATGAACACGGATCTTGATTCGCCCATCCTGGGGCAATCGCTTCTCCGCGATGTTCAAGTGCGCCATGATTTTCAGGCGACTAATGATGGCCGATTGAAAACGGTTGATCTCGGGAGGTGTTGGTTGCGTGTGTAGGATGCCGTCGATCCGGAACCGGATGACTAATCCGTTGCCCTGTGACTCGATATGGACGTCACTCGTGCGTGTGTTGACCGCCTCGAGCAAGATTTCATTGACCAATCGAACAACGGAGGCTTCCTGTGCCATTTCCGACAGTTCGCTTCCATCGGTCTCGATATCCTCGAGGAGTTCAACCTCGTCTTCCTCGCGAGCCGCCATCAATCCTTCGATGGTTTCACTACCCACACCGAGATGTCGGCTTACGAGGCGATTGATCTCTTCTTTCGACGCTAGCAGGGCGATGATGTGTTTGCCTGTTGCGGCCGCCGCTTCATCCAGAGAATAGCCGTCGAACGGATCCGCGATAGCAACCTTGAGCGACCCATCTTCATGTCCGATGGGAAACATCGCGTTTCGATAAATCAACCTTTGTGGGAAGCCTTCGAGCGCGGATAAGTCCACTTCCTCCGCGCGAAGATCAACCCATTCCAAGCCCACCTCATCAGCGATGATGCGATGAGCTTCTGTTTCGGGAACCAGCCCCAAACGCACGGCGGTGTCGAATCCACCATCGGGATCCTGTGCCAAAGTGGCCGCCATACCAGAATCGTCGATGAGGCCATGGCGATGGAGGATTTCAACGGTTTGCATGATGGGGCTTTGGCGCAGGTCGAGGAAGGTTTCCAGAGCTCAATTCTAATTCAACGGGCGTGCTGCAGCGGAGCGTTGCGGGCTACTGTAGCGAAGGGTGCCAGTGTTCCGGTCCTTTTAAGAGATTGGTAAGGATTGCCGACCGTGAGTCTAGCGGCCGCCGCGACCACCGCCTCCGAACGGGCCGCCACCACCACCGCCGGGGCGACCTCCCCCGCCACCGCCGCCAAATGGACCTCCGCCTCCACCAGGGCGGCCACCACCGATGCCACCGCGACCGGCTCCGCCTCCGAGCGATCGGAAGAATTCAATTCGACGTCGGATGTCGTCGGCTTGTTGTGAAGTGCCCCCACTGGCAGCGCCTCGAGCTCCGTCACGACCGCCCGATGCACCGGAGTCGCTCTTGTCATCGGATTCGCCGCTCGATCCCATTAGCGACATTAAGGCTTGCTGCACGACTTCGGGATTGACATTCCCGTTGATGGTGTAGGTGCTGACCATTTCTTCTGTTGTCTTGCCGGACTCATCAATCTCCTGAACGAGACCTCGAACCTCTTCAAAGTCGCTCGGCGTCGCGATTACAACCAGCGAATTACTCTTGCTATCTACGGCGATTGAAATCTTGTTTGGTTGGCTAACGGCTTCGGATTTAGCGTTGTCTCCGCCGCCACCTCCGCCG
>JBCCKZ010000595.1:0-4118 GCA_039027135.1 Planctomycetota bacterium | reverse complement strand
GTTGTATCCCTCCGGAAACGCTTTTGGCATTCCGGGCCGAACGTTCTTAGCAACATCGAATGACTTCTCAGCCTTGGCGCGACAATGCCACTTTCCGGTCATGTATGTTCGATAGCCACCCGACTTCATCAAAGGGCCCCACCATCTGCCGGCTTCACGTTCGGCCTCCGACTGAGCGTGGATGTCCTTGGCATTCCAAAGCATCCTCCCCGAGTTCAACATGGTTCGGCTAGCGATACAAACGGCACCGCTCCAAGACCCCATATTGAATGCGTGAGTGAACGTGAGGCCCGATTTGGCGAGTCGATCGAGGTTGGGCGTCTCGACTTCCTCGTTACCAAGATGGGCGATCGTGTCATAGCACTGATCATCCGCAAAGATGAATAAGACGTTTGGTCTTTTGCTTTCGACCGACACAAGCTGCGTTTCTTGATTGCTCGGTTGATGGCGAGGTGAACCGTGGGCCGGATGCCGCGAAGCAGCGGAGGCACCGGGCAAGGGATTGGATCGTGAATTTCTGACTGATCCTCTTTTCGCATGCGTTCCCGGTCCCTTCGTTTGCAAGCTCTTATTCGGGTCACGGGTCACTAGGCGATCGTCTGACGTTCTTTTGTCCGATGACAACAGCGGCCGAACCCTGTCGTAATCAGGTGCAACACACTTGTCGCCCCAACGCTTGAGTGTGCAAAGCAATCCAATATCAGACTCCGGTGCTTGCCCCTGGTCGCCAGACTCGGAGACCCATTCCGCTAGGTAACCTCGATGCTGCGCGAGCACATCAGCAAACTGAGGATCCTCGGCAAGATTGTGGATCTCGTGAGGATCTTTCTCGAGGTCATAGAGCTCTTCAGGCGACTTTGTATCGCCAAAGAACTGCAATTGAACTGCATCAAGAGTACCCGCCGCCATCAGCTCGCGGAAACGTTTCGAAACCTCCCAAGAATCCTTGTAGCTGGCCTGCATAAAGGGGCGTTCAGGCAGGTAGTTCTTCAGATATTTGTACCTCGGCGTCACGACAGCACGAATCTTTTCGATTGTGTAGTCGCACCGGTCTCTTGCGGCGACCAAATAGTCCCGAGGCTCGTAGCCCTCCGCCAGGAAATCCCGACCTTCCATATTTTCAGGCACGTCGCTTCCCGTTGCCGCTAGCGAGGCCGCCGTGATATCGATACCACTAATCAGATCATCGCGAACTTCACCAGCGGGAATTCCTGGGCCGGCTACGACCAGCGGCATCTGGATACCACCTTCATAAAGGAACTGCTTGTGTCGGTGCAGCTTGTAACCGTGATCGCTGAACATAAAAATGAGTGTGTTATCGAGCTCCCCGATCTCGCGAAGCTTCGCCAGCACTTGTCCGACTTGATCGTCCGTCTTGATCAAACAGTCATAGTGGTGCGCGATTTCTTCACGGACTTCGGGAATGTCTGGGTAGTACGGGGGCACGGGCACCGTTTCGCGATCAATGACCTTCGGCGTCTTCTTTCCAAGTTTGCCGCCACCAAGTTGCAATTGGCCAAAAAAAGGCTGACCTTCTTTGATGCCCTCCAAGCAATCGCCAGCCAGAAATGAGCGTGGCGCCCAACCACCCTTGCCTCGAACAAAATCGTAGAACTCCTTCTCATCAAAGGTGAAGTTGTAATCGTCTTTGCCTCCCTCGTTGAATGTCCAGTAGCCAGCTTGCTTGAGACGTATTGGCAAAGGCACAACGGAATCAGGAAGAATGTTCTCATCAAACTCACCCATTGGCTTGCCGCGAAACACTGGCCGGCAGCTGCGATGGTTGTGTGCACCAATGGAAGTCTGCATCATGCCGGTAACGATTGCCGACCGGGTCGCCGAACAAACTCCCGCAGGTGTGTAGAAACGGTCGAAGCGAATACCTGACTTGGCCAAGTCATCGATATTGGGTGTTTCAATGATCGAGTCGCCATAGCAGCTGAACCAACCGCTCACATCCTCGAGATAGATCCGGAGCACGTTGGGACGAGAATCATTGGAGGCACTAGCATTCTCAGCTTGGACGGTCGTCGCCAAACTGACTGCCATCGCGATGAGAACGAAGAAAGATCGACACAGGAGGTTCGATTTGATCATGGGATGAAAGGAGGGAGAAATGGCTGGGCAGGGGATCAGCGAGCATTGTAGTCTCTACAACGCCGCGGCTCGCCAAGGGCGTCCACCCGGCGAAACCAAAGCAAACACCGAAAGTTTCCTTGAAGACGCACAAGGCACCCATGCGGAAAAACAGATTGGTGAGCCGTGGCTTTGACTATCAAATCGGAATTCTGGCAATTCCCGACAAAGAAGCACATCGCGTCGTGCAATGGCGAGAAACAACGCCGCTCGAAGCTAGGCGAATGGATTGCGGTGGATCTCGACTGGCGAGTCCTCTTTTGAATCCTGCCGTGGTGTTAGATCAACGGGAGTGACGTCGCTCGACTCGTCTGCGCCCACAGTGTTCACGTGTGTTTCGCCCGTAGTGATCGCTCCAGGAACTGCACCACAGCTTTCCACCCAATTCGCAAGATCCTGATGCGATCGTGATCCCGTGATGTCATCAACTACCTTGAAGTCTTTGAGCAATAAGATTCGGGGAATGCTGCTGACTCCGAATTGATTCGCCAAATCAGGTTGGCGATCAACATCAATCTTCTTCACCAGGACTGTTGCACCATGGCTACTTTGCAGTTCATCAAGTGAACGATCAACAGCTCGACATGGTGGGCACCAATCGGCACCAAACTTTAAGACCACGATCTCTCGCTCACCCATCGCATCGGCACTGAGTCCGATGTCTTTTGGATCAACGAGGCGAGGCGCGAACGACGGCATGCAGCCGGCGACGGTAAGCGAAAGTAATGCGAGAACTCGAAGGATGTTAGACGACATTGAATATTCTCGAACCAAGTGTAGGTGAACCGGCCTCACTTTTATCCTAGGTCATCTCCGCAGCAAGCTATGGCTACCATCACCTTGGTTGAGCAACTTCATTCCGACTGAATCGATTACATCGATAAGTCCAATGATGACTGGTGATTGGTCTAACTTTGATTTCGCGTTTCGGGCGTAGCGAATGCCGCCAAGGCTTTCGGTGATTAGCACTTGCATTAGTCAAATGCCGAAACTCTTGGCGGCCTGTCGATTTAATAAGCCGCAACGCGATAGCGTCCGGTCCCAAACCATAACCGGGTGCTAGCGCACCGCGGCTGATCATTGATTTCACGGATGTCATTAAAACGACATGCCGTTGGCGAGTTCCGCTACTCTAAGCTTTAGTCCTAACGCATGACTCCGGCGGACAAGCCCGCCGGCAAAGAGCGATCGCCCATCCTGGGCTTTCACAGCCCAAGTTCTTTACGCTTTGGCCGAACGTCCAGAGCCCTCAGTAATCAAGCTGAGCAGATCGGGCATGATCTCTTCACTGACATTTCTATCCAACCCAATGAACTGGTCAACGGCCAGAAGAAAGTGCACTCACTCTGGCGACGCATAGTGATCAATCACTCGCGTTCCCGTGCCCTCCAACGTGACAGTGAAGTAGACCGGAAAGCCACCCTCTACCGCCTCAATGCCGTATTCGCCTATTAGCCCGGCGGCGTACTCTTTGTGTGCAAATTGGACGTTGATATCGACAGGAGACGGATCCAACCTAACTTGATCGACATCCATCACGTAATCATCGAATTCTAAACCACCGAGATCCAGGTTCTCCTGTACCCAAATCTTGCATGTCTTCCGAACAACACCGCGAAGCTCCTCCTTTGCAAGGGCCATTTCGGATTGCTGACAACCCGCGATTCCCAATACGCCGCCGGCCAATGCCAATAGGAATAATAAGCGAGCTTGGCGACTCACAGACCTAGTTCCCGAAGCTTTGGCTCGAGAGCTTTGGCCCAACGCTCGTAGCCTTCGGTGCTCAAGTGCAGCAGATCCGGCATGATCTGCTTACTGATCGTTCCGTCCTCTTCAAGGAACTGGTCACCAATCTCAAGGAACTGCACACGATCTCCATCCGCAAATCGACGAATCTGTTGATTGATGGCGATGTTATTGAGTCGCTTTGGATCCAGCGGCCCAGCTCCACGAGGAAAGATCCCATGTAAAATCACTTTCAT
>JBCCKZ010000594.1:0-4121 GCA_039027135.1 Planctomycetota bacterium | reverse complement strand
GTGTCACGCGAGCCTGTTTCTCTGTGATATCCATGCCCGTGAGCGTGAGCGCCTCGAGTGCATCGGCTTGAAGTCTTTGAACCAGTGTGTCGACATCTGTTGCCGTGCGATCGGCTTTGATTTCATTCCAAGTCTTCGCGTCATCCGGCTTTTGGTGCAGCAGAAAACTTTCATGCACGACACGGAGTGCGTCCAATGCCTGGTCCCGCCCGACAAGCGCGGAAATCTTTATTTCGCTCGTTGTGATCATTTGGATGTTGACGCTTGCGTCGGCAAGCGCTCGAAACATCTTCGCGGCGACGTTCGGCTGATCGGCCATGTTGATTCCGACCGCTGAGACCTTTGCCACATTTTCATCACGGGTAATGTCATCAAAACCAACCGATGCCTTGATCGTTTCCAACGCCGCTAACGTTTCGCGAAGATCACCCTGGGGAATTGTGAACGAAATATCGGCTTTGCCGCTCTTGCCAACGTTTTGAACGACCATGTCGATGGCCAATTTCGCACGTGCAATCGCGGTGAAGATCTGTTGGCTTTTGCCGGGAACGTCGGGAACTCCCAAGATGGTGATTCGTGCCTCGTCAGAAGTGAGTGCGGCGCCGCTGACCGGTTGGCTCTGGGATTCTGGCTCTGCCACGATCATCGTTCCAGATGTATCCGAGAAGCTGCTGCGTACATGAATGGGGACGCCAAACTTCTTGGCGAATTCGATCGACCGACTATGCATGACGCCAGCACCGAGACTAGCCAGTTCAAGCATTTCGTCGTAGCTGACAACATCCACGCGACGTGCCTCGGGCAACTTGCGAGGGTCAGTGGTGTAGACGCCGTCGACATCGGTGTAAATCTCGCAAGCTTCGGCGCCCAAGACCGCCGCCAACGCAACGGCGGTGGTGTCGCTACCGCCGCGACCGAGTGTTGTGATATTCCAATCGTCATCAATGCCTTGAAAGCCTGCGGCGACAACGATGTTGCCTTCGTCGAGAAGGCTTTCGATTCGCGCGGTTGAAATCGATTGAATCCGTGCCTTTGAGAAGCTGTTGTCGGTCTTCAACCCGATCTGCCCGCCGGTCAATGAGATCGCCTTGCTCCCGAGTGCGTCAATCGCCATCGCGACCAAAGCTACGCTGACCTGCTCGCCGGTGGAGAGCAGCATGTCCATTTCGCGGGCTGGTGGCGTTTCGTGAATCTGACCGGCGAGGCTGAGCAATTGATCGGTGTTCTTTCCCATCGCTGAGACGACCATGACCACACGATGCCCGGCTTGTTGAGCTCGTATCGCTTTCCGAGCGGCGGACTGAATTTTTTCGACGTCTGCGACGCTGGTGCCACCAAACTTTTGTACGAGGAGTGACATGAAGGAGTTGTTATGGGTTGGATGGAGATTGGTGAGCGCTGCGGCACGCTAGATCGATCATCGATTCGCTAACGAATGATAAAGTCGCCCATCAGATCCCAACCTTTGTCCAATCGGTAACCCGCGGCCTCGGCGCAGATCTCGTCATAGGTTGGTTGGGCATCTGCTTCGATACCGCTGCCTGAAATCAAGAAGGGCACCATGCCATGGGTGTGCTTCTTGGTTCTACAAAACGTGGGGTGGTCGGGGGTCACAAGGATTCGGTGTTCGCCGCAAGAACGCAGTTTTTCCGCGATGGGAGTGACGACGTGCTGATCGATTTGATCGAGGGCTTCAATCTTGGCATCATGCCGGCCCTCATGTGAGGCTTCGTCGGGTGCCTCGACATGAACACAAACCAGATCATATTCATCAAGTGCCTCGACGGCGGCTCGCCCCTTGGCTGCGTAATCGGTATCCAAATAGCCGGTCGCACCTTCCACTTCAATTCGTGGCCAACCCGCTAACGCCGCTATACCGCGGAGCAAGTCGACCGCGGTGATCATGACTCCGCGAACTCCGTGTTGGCTTTCAAAACTAGGTAGGTTTGGTGCTCCGCCCAGTCCCCAAAGCCACACGTGCGTCGCGGGACCTTTGCTATCGGTGAGACGCTTTTTGTTGATGGGATGATCGGCAAAGAGCCTCTCCGATGCATTCATCAGATCTACCAGGAGTTCGCTTCCACGCCCGCGTGGGAAAGAATCGGCAACCGAGAGATCCGTAAGATCATGGGGAGCCGTCGAGCGCGTGTCACCGGCGAAGGGTGCGGGAGTCTCGGCATCGCCTCGAAAAACCAGCAAGTTTCGATAGCTCACACCCGGGACGAATTCCAGCTTGCCACCCAAAGTGCCAAGCGGCGACAGCAGCGTCTCGTTGGCCGACTTCAAAAGTTCGACGGACTCCTGCGTCGAAATATGATCCGCGGTGAAGTCTTTCATGATCTGGTCTTCTATCGTGACCAGGTTGCAGCGAATCGCGAAGTCGTGCTCGTCAAGTTCAATACCTTGCGCGGCGGCTTCGAGCGGTGCTCTTCCCGTGAAATAGACATCCGGGTCGTAACCCAACAAACAGAGGTTGGCGACTTCGGATCCGGCGGGGAAATGGCTTGGAGTGTTGTTCGCGAGGCCCAGCTTGCCTGCAGCCGCAAGCGCATCCATCGCGGGAACGCTCGCCCTTTGCAAGGGCGTTTTTCCACCAAGGGCGTCAATCGGTTCGTCGGCGCAACCGTCGGGAATAATGATTGCGTATTTCACCACTGTGCGGGCTACCTCAGGAGTCGTATGGGAACACTTCCCGAGTATCTTAGATCTACCGAGGCTAGGTCGTTAGGGGCCTAGCCTAGGGCGGACGCCGTTTCGACAAGCGTCGCTCGCCCGGCATTTGGCGATGGAGACTGGATTGCTCGCCATTAGATAACAGGCCGACAGCGTATTCCATTTGGACTTGTTGGGTGGTCCCGGTTGACCAAGTTCAAATGACTGCGGTCCCTAGTGGTTAGTTCGACGATCCCTTGCCGAATAACTCGACGCCGTCAAGAAACTCGTCCATGGTCATCGTTCCAAAATCTTCGGCTCGGCTCTTCTCATCGGTACCGGGCTGACTTGACTCACTGCGTTCGCGAGCTTCGTTGCTTGCATAGGATGAATCGGCCTGTTCAGCGAATTGCCGATCGCGCTCTTCAATTTCGGCCTGACGCTCTCGGTCAGCATCCATTTGGCGTTCCTGTTCTTCGTAACGTGCGTACTCTTCGGCCGCTTGTCTCTCTGCTTCGGCCTGGTCGCTCGAAATACCGGCCATGGCTCGTACGTCGCCACCGAGTTGCCCCTGCCCATAGAAGTCGCCGCCATCTTGACCGTCGCCGCCGTATTGGGACTCCATCGCCAAACGCTGGGATTCGGCCTGTTGTTCCCGCATGCTGTCCTCGTCTTGCTGGAACATAAGATCAGATTGTCTCAGTTGTTCTCGAACTGGCACCGGTGCTGACCGGTTGTTTGCTAGTGATGTGTCGAAAGGCTGGAGTGGTTTAGGACCTTCTTCTATCGGACGCAGCTCGACGACATTTTCCTGCATCTCTTGGTTGGTCTTCCAGGCAGACCACGCGACGACTCCAATCAAGCCTGCTGTGACGGCAACCAGTGCCGTGGCCAGCGTTGCGATGGCAATGAGCAGGCCTTTTTGGTTTTGACGCGATGGTTCCGGTCGTAGGTAAGCTGGCGTTGACGCAGCTGACTGGCTTGGAGCGCGTGTTGCGGCAGAGCTAGATGAAACTCCAGGGAAAGAACTTGCCGAAGCGGGGCCTGATGTTGCGGTGGCAGGCTGGCGATCGAGAGACTGCTGCGCTGCAACGACTTGGTTCCTGTCGAAGGCGTGATTGCAGCTCGGGCAAGCGAAAAAACGAGTTTGGGGATTATTCGGAAGGCGAATCAACGTCCCGCAATAACAAACAAATTCAGATGCCATGATGTGCCCGCATTAATTGAGTCAGCCCAGTTTAACGCACGACCCTGTGTTTTTGTTGGGGGAAACCGAAATTAGCAGCAATGCTAAGGATCTCGGCAAAAAACACTGGTTAGAGCGAGCAATATCTCGGTTTTGCACTCAATTTGGGCGTAAAGCTACAGCGTTTGCTGCGGCAGAACTGCCTCGTCAACGCGCTGGACAACAGTTTGCGGACTAAATGGCTTGTGGAGGATATCAACCAAGCCAAAACGCTTAATGAGCT
>JBCCKZ010000593.1:0-4132 GCA_039027135.1 Planctomycetota bacterium | reverse complement strand
CCAATCGACTGCTTCATGTAGTCTCCGGTGCAGACTTTGGCTACGAGTATCGATACGGTCGATCCGGAAGACATCCACTTGTTTGCTGGTACGGCGAGAATCCCGGAACGCTTGGGATGATCGGTGCTCTGGGAGAAGCCGCTTGTGGATTAATCTCGTTCGGTCCTGACAGTCTGCTTAGTGCTTCTTGGACGGACAATCGCGTGGATTTGCACAGGCTGAATCCGCAGGGGGCCTCGTTTACTGCAACACGTGAGCCGTTTCTTAGCGGTCCCGATGACTTTCGGCCGGTTCACTTCGCCTATTCTTCAGACGCGAGGTATCTCTACTTCACCGATTGGGTGAAACTCTCCTATCCCGTGCACGGCCACGGTCGAATTTGGCGGGTCAAGTTCAAAGAGCCTATCGATCTAAAGCCAGCGCCCCGTGATCAACCGGCTGAAGATATTTCTGCTGCGGACGCCATCGCAATGCTTGGTAGCGACGACGCCTACGTTCGCACCCGGGCGATGCACATTCTCGAGAAAGACCTGGATTCCTTGATCAATCATGCGTGGCAAGAAGATGCAAACGCGATTGCGAGGTCTCATTATGCGGTTGCCAGGAAAAGAGCAGACGCGAGTCGGCATGAGGATCTTATTCCCGAGCTCTTGGTCGATCGGGATTCTTCTGTTCGATTTGTTGGTATCAAATGGATCGCCGATGAAGGGCTCAAGCAGTACCGGTCGCGGCTTGAAGATTTATTGAATCGATCCGATCTGAGTCGCCGTGATTTGCGGGGAATCGTTGCTGCGATTGCAAGGATCAGTGGTGATTCAAAGAAAGAGTTTTCGCCCGATAACAAGTTGCTCGAGTTGGCCTTAGATTCTTCGAAGCCCGCGTCTCTGAGAGCGATCGCGTTGCAAGACGTCGATGTGGACCATAAGGAATTGGACATTGATGTGTTGAGCGATTTAGCCCTCGGGGAGAATGAGCTTCGCATTAAGGTCGAGGCCGTCCGTTCGCTCGTGCTGCACGCCAGTCCGAAACGTTCATCCGTTCTTTCGAGGGTTGCTTCAGATGAGTCGTTGGAGGCGAACTTGCGAGCCGATGCGATTGCTGGCTTGGCGTCCGACGCTAGCGATCACGTCGATCTGCTTTCTCAGCTATCAGCATCATCAAGCGAAATCGTAGCAAATGAAGCACAACGAACTCGTGTTTCCGCGGGACTGGTCGATCGAGTGATTGAAGCGAAGCCCAAGTCTACGGACGTCAATGATTGGGTGGCTTGGCTGGATGGTGAAAGAGAAAGCGAAGCCGATCCATCAGTTGGACGCCGTTTGTTTTTCCACGCAAAATTTGCTGGTTGCTACAAGTGTCATGCGATGAATGGACGAGGCCGGTCCGTGGGGCCCGATCTCACGACGATCCATCGACAGAGCGGCATTGATGAGAAGTGGCTCTTGGAACACATCGTCAACCCGAATGCTGAGATGGCTCCCTACTATCGTCCTCAGCAGCTGCTCACCTACGACGGAGAGATTTTGACAGGTCTTATTCTGGGCAATGAGGGCAAAAAGCAGGCCTACGTAGGAGCCGACGGAAACATCTTCTACATCGACAAAGAAGATGTTGAAGCTCGTCGTGAATTGACCACCTCGATCATGCCGTCGGGATTGCTCGATCCACTCAGCGCGAGCGAGGTTCGTGACTTGATCGCCTACTTGATGAAGGGAACGGGCGCTTGATGAGAGGTTTAATTGTTGGCTCTATCGAATCCAGAACCTGGCCTATGTCTTTTTGGCATTTGGTCATCGAATCCGACTGAGTGCTGCTCAATCGTGATGGTGCAGCTCGTAGTGCTGTCTCAATAGGTCTTTGCCGTAGTCATTACCGTTGGGCGTTCTCAACACGGCGTGCACGTGTTCTTGGGTTGGTTGCCGAGAGCGGAAAGGGGCAACTCGCCGCTGATGGTCAAACTCGATCAACAGCACAGGGCTGTGCACTCGGTAATAGAAGACGCTGTCATCTTTCGTGTCACCTATCCAAGCAAAATAAGTCCGGTCGAGATGTTGTTTAACCTCATCCATTTTGACTTTAGCATGGTCTGAACGCATGTCGCCAACGAATGCTTCGATAATACCCAGAAGTGATGCTTGCTGATCTTTATCCAGCTTGGTCGCTGGGATGCCCACATAGTCGAGATCGATGTTATCCTTGTAGGCTTGGGCAAGAGCGTTATTGCCAGTTTTCTCTCGTGAAAGAATTGCGTCCGACGCTTGTGATTGACTCAGTGTCTGAATCAATGCAAGGCCCTTGTCCTGTTCTTCTTTCATCACTCTTGTGCCTTTGAATTTGCCACTCGCTGCATGCACGGGCTCGCTGCCGATGAAGACTGGTGACATGACAACCTGGTCTCCGAGGACGAAGTAGTTGATGATGAGGTGGTGTCCATCGATTTGCCATCCCCAGGGCTCGGTCGTAGACGGCTCGCCCATTATCGTGATCCAGTACAACCATTCTCCATACTCTTCGAAGTTGTTGGCAAGCTCAGCCAACGTTCCATTGAGCTTCATGATGTCTTTTGATCTTTCCAGGCCTTTGGCACTCAGGCTTTCGCCCATCAGCGAGAAAGCGAGCTCTCGTTGCTGCTCATCCATCTCATCGAATCCGACCCCTTGTCGTTTGTAAAAGTGGCGATTGTCCCACTTTCGCCATTCCAGGTCGTCAACGGGATACACCGTTCGCCGCCTCTGTTCGTCACTTAGGCCATCGAGGAAAGCGGCAGCCGCATCCACGATCGGCTCTATGTTCACGCCGGTTGATTCGATCTTGAATAAGCCCTTTTCTATCTCGCCACCGGATACGATTCCACGAAATGGTTCATTGAGCGAACTCTCGCCGTTGCCGCGAGGGCCTCGTAGGCGTCGCTGTTGAGAGTAGGCAGCAATGCCGGCCAGTAGAACGCAAGAAACAATTAGAGCCGTTCGGCCGTTCAGTTTGGTCATCGAGTCAGCCTCTCCATTTTCGAAGGAATCACATGCGGGACGATCTAGCGATACCGTGCTGGCGGTTCCATTTATTGAACTTAAACCAG
Organism: Planctomycetota bacterium; assembly: GCA_039027135.1. Classification (GTDB taxonomy): domain Bacteria; phylum Planctomycetota; class Planctomycetia; order Pirellulales; family Pirellulaceae; genus Rubripirellula. The sequence continues at coordinate 1,056 of JBCCKZ010000593.1, read as the reverse complement.
GCTGCTTTTCTTAAACCTTTTCGTAGATCGCCCGCTTGTTGTTGTACCAGATTTCATCGGTTCGTTTCGCTTGGGGGGCAGCACGACTAGGCTATGCGGTCATACTCACCACGTTGTTGGATAGGTGCCAGCATCGTGAGGTTGGTTCGTGACCCGCCCGCAAGATTCCACACTCGTAGTTCATTTAATCAGATGAAGACTCTTCGGCTTTTGACGAGCCTGTGTTTGTTGGTTGCCCTTCCCTCCGGTAGGTGTGAATCTCAACATCCCGTTGTTTCGATCGATAGAGATCAGTTCTTGATCGATGGCGAGCTCACTTACCAAGGGCGTTACTGGAACGGAAAAAAAGTCGAGGGCTTGCTTCTGAACGCACGTCTCGTGCAGGGAATTTTTGACGACGAGAACCCCGATACGCGAGGTTTGTTTCGCTATCCCGATACTGGTTTGTGGGATGCTGACCGAAATACGAATGAATTTGTCGAGGCAATGTCCGTTTGGGCCACGCACGGCCTCAACTCATTTACGATCAACCTTCAAGGCGGGAGCCCGACCGGCTATGGAAACAAAGCTTGGAAAAACAGTGCCTTCAATGAAGCCGGTGACTTAAAGCCAGCGTACATGGATCGTCTTGCAAGGATCCTGGATAAAGCCGAAGAGCTTCGGATGATTCCCATCGTTGGCTACTTTTATTTCGGGCAGGACCAGAATCTACGTGACGAAGAAGCCGTGCTAAATGCGGTCGATAACGCAACTCGCTGGATCCTTGAGAAAGGATACCGGAACGTTCTGGTAGAGGTGAACAATGAGTGCAGCGTGCAAAGCTGGGATCACGAAATCCTTCGATCGGGTCGGGTGCACGAATTGATTGAGCGTGTGAAAGCCACTGAGGTCGATGGCCACCGACTACTTGTTTCGACCAGCTACAAAGGACGCGACATCCCAGGCAATGACGTAGCGAGTATTTCCGACTTTATTCTGCTACACGGTAATGGCGTGCGAGATCCCCAGTTCATCAAGACAATGGTTGAAACAACGCGGGGACTAGATGGATATCGT
>JBCCKZ010000592.1:0-4139 GCA_039027135.1 Planctomycetota bacterium | reverse complement strand
TTGCTGACTTGAACAACTGTAGCTCCACGGAAAATGAACCAGAGGACGTCACCGTCAGCTCAGGTCCAATGGTCCCGTGCTGCTGCTGTAAGAATCAATCTCCATACCCATGTTCTGCATCATCGTCAGATAAAGATTGCAGAGCGGCGTTCGCTCGGGAGCCGTCAGACGCCGACCCGTGCGAATCTTTCCACCACCTCGACCACCCAATAACAGCGGCAGATTCTCGGTGTCGTGTTTGTTGCCGTCACGCAGCGATGATCCGAAGAAAACCATCGAGTTATCCAACAGCGTTCCATCGCCCTCCGAGAGCGATCGCATCCGATCAAACAAATACGCCATCTGCTCGATATGCCAAGTGCCAATCTTTTCGTACTCAGCGAGCTTCTCGGGCTTGTTTTGATGATGAGAAATCCCGTGGAACGAACTCTTCACTCCATCGATGAATGAGAAAGTCCGTCCTGTTTGGGCGTTGCCAAACATAAACGTCGAGACCCGCGTGGTATCCGTCCAAAATGCCAAGACCATAATGTCCAACATCAATCGAACATGTTCCTTGTGATCCCTGGGAATACCCGGGCCAGGACGCGGTACCTCGTATCGACCGTCATTAATCCACCGACGCTGCGGTCGCATCGTCGCTTCGATCCTCCGTTCGACGCTTCGAACCGACTCCAAGTACTCATCCAGCTTCGCTCGGTCGGTCGCACCCAAACGCCGATCCAAGTCCTTGGCATCCTCCATGACGATGTCCAGCACGCTTGTTTCATCGCGTCGCAGCGACTCGGCTACCTCACGTGTCCGAGGATTAAGACCTGATAGGATTGGCCCACCTCTTGATCCACGAAACAAACGATCAAAGGCAAGTTGCGGAACGATCTCTTTTGGCACCGGAGTCGTTGGGTCACGCCAAGCAATGTGAGATCCATAGATTCGAGTGAATCCACCGCCAACGTTATCAACCCCTGTGTAAGCGGCATCGACGCCCAACTCGAGGCTGGGCAATGGTGTTCGATTACCAACCCCGGCCGCCATCTCCTGGTCAGCCGAACGATTGCCCGTGTGCATGTCGCGGCCTGAAGTACGCCGCACGAACCCACCGGACAACCAAGCGGGAACCTTCGGCCAATGCCCATTCCCGCCAGCCAAATCTGGATGGTGCAAGTTCTCCAATAAGATCACTTCATCACGCACATCCTCGAGCGGCTTCAACATGGGCGTCAATTCATATTGATCGCTACCTTCAATGGTTGGCGGCGTCCAATTGGCCGGATTGACTCCATTGGGCATAAACAGAAACGCTGTTCGAACGGGCGGTCGATCTAACGTCTGTGATGACGGATCTCCTGAATCGCTGGCAATTGACTCGGGCTCCATCGCTTCAAGTCGAGGCAATGACATCGACGCGGCCGCACCGCCAGCCGTGACACCACGGATCAACGACCGCCGCGACAGGCGACCTCTCATTGAGCCACCACGAGCCCCCGATGAACGACGATTACCCGATGAACGACGATTCATTTTGAGTCCTTGGCAAGAGACGAAAGGTCGGGATCAGTATTCTGGCGATTCAAGAAGGGTGTGCTGGTGACGATCGTTCGGATCAACGAACGGACGCGAAAATCACTACGGGTCAGTTCATTGGTAATCGCCGACGTTGTACAAGCATCAGCGTCCTCCAATGGACGACCCAATGCAAATCCCAGCATCTTTGAGACCATGGTATCCACGAAATCAGTCTGACGTTTCATTAAAACTGATTGCAGCTCTAGCGGGCCAACAAATTCCTCGCCGCTGGGCAAACGACCACCGGCGTCAATCTTCCTCTTGCCCTCCTTGTCTCGCCATCGCCCCAAAACATCATAGTTTTCCATGGCAAAACCGATCGGATCAATCAAGTTGTGACAGGACGCGCAAGTGGGATCACGACGGTGCTGCTGAAGTCGCTGCCGAACGGTTGCGTTCTTTTGCTCTCGTTCGCCTCCCGGCAAAGCACCGGCGTCAGGCGGTGGAGCAGGCAGATGGACACCAAAAATAGTCTCAAGCACCCAACCACCTCGCAGCACCGGAGATGTTCGTCTGGCATAGCTCGTCAGCATATGAACCGCGCCCAAGCCAACGACACCTCCCCGTGGTGATCCCTCGGGAATATTAATCCTTGTGAAGCCGCTTTTCTTATTGGGAATCTCTTCGAGTCCATAGTGCTCCGCTAACCGATGATTCACGACGACATAGTCGCTTGAAAGGAAATCCGTGACCGGTCGATCATTGGCAATCATGTATGCCATCCAATGCCCAACTTGGTATCGGAGATCATTTACCAAATCACTGGTGTAAGTCGGTCGAAAGAAATTAACATCAGGAATCTTGGTGTTTCCTACCGCATCGGTCCCCAACCACTGACTCGTGAAATGGTCAGCCATCCGCGCTGACTTTGGATCGTCCAGCATGCGATCCACCTCTGCCAACAAGACGTTGTTTTGCCGCAACGTTCCTCGTCGGGCCAGACTCAACAGACGTTCGTCCGGAATCGAATGCCAAAGAAACATCGAAAGTCGCGAAGCGAGATCCGCATCACTGATTGGAACAATGCTGGAACCGGCCGAAGTGGACTCAGCGACAAAAAGAAACTTAGGCGAAACCAAGATCGCTTGGAGAGGTAGGCTTAAGGCGACTGCAAATGGGTCACCGCGATCATGAGCCCGATCGAAGAGGCCCATCAACGGTTTGATCTCATCATCCTGCACTTCGCGTCGCCAAGCACGACGAACAAACTTTCCGAGGATCTCTTTCGCGGCAGCGTGGGGTTGTTCTGCGATCAATCTCGAGGATGAACCAAACAACCGGTCTCTTGACTCTCGAGCAAGTTCTCTATCTTCGGCGAGGCCTTCGTTGGGCAAGTATTGCAAGTTCACCATCAGCTCAAACGGATTTGTGATCTCTAACTCGTCATCAGATTCCGGCAAGTGCTTGATGTTGATGCGATGCACACCCGCCGCCAAACGAACGCGTATCAACTCTTGATAGTGCGAACCTTTGTCTTTGGCTCGACCCAGTTCCACGACGCGAAGCGACGCATCATCAATTGAAATCTGGAACGAAGTGTTATCGGTCGTTTCATCGCGACGAACGATTCGAAACTGAAAGTTGCCTTCGCGATAGATTCGAAACGTCCCCGTGCGACCTGATCGCGGGGTGATGGGCAAAGAGCTCCATTTTTTTGCCAACGCCAGACGCTTGTCTGTTCCTTTGACGGGTCGAAACCATAGCTGAACGTCATCGCTTATGAGCCAACGATCGGTAACCTGCTTCGCCACCTCGAGGTATCGCTCCATCAACAACGGTGGCAAGAAAAGTGTCTCGGCGTTGTTGTCGAATCCTTCGCCACCGCTGCCGTCTGCAGGGAAAGTTTCAACGAAGTCAAAATCTAAGCCGGTTAGGTCTTCGATGGCATACGTGTACTGATCGCGATTGAGTCGACGAGGCGGCGTCGCTCCAGCGTAAGGCCCAGCGATACAGGCTGATCTTTTTAAGTGTTCGTCGATCCACCTGACCCAAGAAAAGCGTTGTGCTTCAGTCGGCTGGTCGACATCCGCTGGCGGCATCGTTCGATTTTGAATTTGCTCGGCAACGCTCTTCCAAACACCACGATTGCGGGCAACAGCCTCGGGGGTCTGATCCCGTAAAAAGCCAACCGGATCATCCTCGTCATCGGGATCATGACAATCAATGCAGAGACTCGAAAGTTCGCCATAGATGCGTCGCCCAAAAGCCTCCGTTTCGTAGGGCTCAATTCTCATTGAGTCATCGGCGGTGGTGATCTGACCGAAGCCGCTAAGCAGGACAACGTTCAAAAAGACCAAACGGCTATGAATCCAGAATCGTTTCATCGAGAGGGGTGGGGCGGTGTCGATGATAAGGGCGAGGCGTTCTATTATCGCTTTGCCGGAGAGCAGTTTCAACACAAAGACGAATGGCTGGGACATGAGCCGAACGGGGGAGTCTAAGCGACGCCGCGGGTGACTGACCCTGGCCCGAAGAGTCACACGCTCCTCCTTCGGCTCATTGTCATTGTCGGTCCTCGAACACACATGAGCCGAATGGGGGAGCCTAAGCGACGCCTCGGGTGCGGTTAACCC
>JBCCKZ010000591.1:0-4147 GCA_039027135.1 Planctomycetota bacterium | reverse complement strand
GTCAGTAGTGCCGCGGTACGCGCGGCGGGAACCGTCGGCCCGAGGCCAATCCTTTGAATCGAGAGCTCATCAATACCAGAAAACAACTCGGTGATCACGCGCATCTCGCCCTGAGTTGGCACCAATAACAAGTCGTGACCTTGGTTCATGCGTGAAGAATCCTATTCAAACCTAAAAACCCCGTTGCAGCCCCGAGGTGATATCCAAATCCAATGAGGCGAACTCTTCTCGGCGAATCTTCTCGAGAGCAATTGCTCCCATGACCGCATTATCGGTGCAAAGCTTCATCGGGGCGATGGTCAATTCGAATCCATCAATGTCCGCCACCTCCTGGAGAGTTGTTCGCAACGCTCCATTGGCGGCTACACCGCCACCCACAATCAATCGCGATAAACCAAACTTCTTGACGGCTCTTCGACACTTACTGACAAGCACATCGACGACAGCGGCCTCAAAAGATGCACAAATATTCGCCTTGGTCTGTTCCTCGATCTTCAGCTCTCGAAAATCAGCCTTGCCAGGTCCAACAATCGCATACCGAACGGCCGTTTTCAGACCGCTGAAACTGAAATCAAAGGAGTCCTGATGAATCATTGATCGGGGAAACTCAAAGGCCTTTGAATCTCCGTTTGCAGCCAGTCGCGAAACCGCCGGCCCTCCCGGAAATCCAAGATCCAACATCGCAGCGACCTTATCAAAAGCCTCGCCCGCCGCATCATCGATCGTGCCCCCGAGATACTCCAAGTCCAAAGGGCCTTCACACCGATAAAGACTGGTGTGACCTCCGCTCACGACCAATCCGATGCACGGATAGACATCCTCAGGCACGGCCAACTGACATGCGTAAAGATGAGCATGAAGATGATTCACCGCCACCAGCGGCTTCTCCCAAGCCATTGCGAGCGTCTTCGCCGTGACGACGCCCACCAAGAGAGAGCCCGCGAGTCCGGGTCGGTCAGCCACCGCAATCGCCGTTAGGCTCTCAGGCGTCATCTCGGCCTTGTCCATTGCGGCATCGATCACTGGCAATATCCGCTCGACATGAGCTCTCGCCGCGATCTCCGGGACCACCCCCGCGAATCTCTCGTGCAATTTCTCTTGAGTGGCGACGCAATCACCCAGAACCGTGCCATCATCACTGATGACGGCGGCAGCCGTTTCGTCACATGTCGATTCAATGGTCAGGATTGCCATCGCCACAATCTACTGCGAACCCCATCCAATCACCAAGATGCCAGCGGCAATGAAAGCCACGCAAATTGACTTGGGACCGATGTTCTTGTCGCCGAAAAAGAACGCGGCAATTAGAAACGAAACGACTGCCGCAAGACGACGAATCGGTGAAACAATGGAAACCAAGGCTTGCGGATTCGCTAGAGCCGCAAAGTAAACAAAGTCCGCCGCAAGAAGAAAAACGGCGATCGCAATAACGGAATTTCGCCATCGGAATGGCCGACGTTCTCGATCCCGCATCCACCAATACAACCAAAGTGGTGAGATGACCAATACAAGATAAATCGAGAACCAAGCCTGAACGGTGGGCACCGAGAGCTCCATCTGTTGCAGTAGCAACTTATCATAGAGCCCGCTGCATGCTCCCACGATCGTCGCGACAAACATGGCCAACACACCTCGATCTCGACGAAAATCAATCCCCTCGCGACGCCCCACCCGAGACATTGCCATGAATCCAAACATCACAAGTGCAATCCCCAACCACTGAGCCGTCGTCGGTCTTTCGCCCAACAGTGTGGTCGCCAGTACAATCGTCCAGACGGGCCCCATTGCACGCATGGGCCCCGCAATCGAAAGAGGCAACGTCTTCAAGGAAAAATAAGCTAGTGTCCAAGACACACCAACAATCAAAGCCTTCAGTAGAATCGCTGCGTGCATCTTCAGGGCGAGCTGGTCAACTAACAACATCGACGGAAACATCGACGAAGGGCAAAGCCATTGAGCCAACAGAAGCATTGCCCAAATACCACCTCCTATACAAACCGCCGACATCAATACCGGTGGCACCGCGTTGTCCTTGACTGAGCTCTTCTTGGCCGCGTCATAGATCCCCAACAGACCCGCTGAAAAGATCGCCAAGAGAATCCAGCTTGGAATCATGAAGAGACGATGACCATCAAACGTCGCGGCAGATCAGTTCCGCATGCATGGACGCCTGAGGCAGACGGCATTGCAGCCAATCGGCCGATGGATCGAGCCAAGCAAACGCACTGCCGGGTTGATGCAGCAACCCCATCCAAGTGGGGCGGTACTTCCGTCTCATTGATCGCGAAGACCCCGCATCCTGTGACCAATTCTTGAAAACAAAACTTCCTCGTCGCGCTCCAAACCCGAGCGTCTCTTCATCGCCAGTAATGATTGCTTTAGCGATCAGCGTGCCGGCTATCATATGCGCTCCAGCGTGTCTTCCCACCGTTCCCGATGCCCAAATCTCCCCGCGTCTCGCTCGATAGCCCGCGTAGGATCCAACATCACCGTGCACGATCACACGTCCGCCGCTAATCATCGCACCTAGGTGAGATCCAGCGTCACCCTCGACGATCAACTCAACACCAGAAAGTCGGTATCCCAAGTTCAAAAGCCAGGGAACGCTATTCGATACACGCCAGAGATTCTTGCCATCCTTGATGAGTTCGATTTCAAAGTAATCTCCCAAAACGCCAAGCCCTAGAGGGAGATTAGCGATCTCGTCTTTCGAATAATTTACAAGTTGTTTCCAGGATAGGTGCTTCGCATCCACAGACTCCAAGTCGGGCTCGGCTCGAGGATGAAACACGAGAGTCATGGTTCGCTACGCGAAGATTAGGATACGGATTGACTATGAAAAACGGCCGCCCATGAGGTTAGCGGAGTGATGCTTCAAGCCCAAGCCTATGGGCCGGAAGGAAGAGCGTAGCGACGCCTCGGGAGATCCAACGATTTCTGACGCAAAAAATCGCGATCTGCCATTTGCTGTATGTCATTCCTCATTTGTCATCGGATTGATCGAACGAAATGAAAAATGAGTATCGACTTATGACAATTTCCAACATTCAAAGACTATGGGTTGCCAGCCCACGTGATGCACGAGGCGTCGCTACGCTCCCCCCCTTCGACTCATCCGCCTAGAAGCCGAGTGAGCGCAATACTTCGCTGACTCGCTTCCCGCTGGCTTGCCACTGTTCTGTTTCTTCATCATTAAGAGTCGGATGAAGTACAGCTCTTACACCCGTCGATCCCACCACGACCGGTTGGCTTAGATACACATCATCGACCCCATCATTGTCGGCCACATACGTGCTTACCGGAAGCGTCCGTCGGCTATCTCGAACCACCGACTCAATGATCAATGTCGTTGACATTGCAATCGCATAATTGGTGTAGCCCTTGAGTTCGTATACACGAATCCCCTCTTCCCGCGTCTCTTCAAAAATGGCTTTGGCTCGATCATCACCATCAAGCGTTTCGCCGCCTGTCATCGACATGCTCAGCAATGGAAACTGCGTCTTGCCATGTTCACCGAGAATGTATGCCCGAATATCATCGGGGTGGATATCGATAGCATTTGAAAGCGAGGCTCGAAAGCGAACGCTATCGACGATGGTTCCGCTTCCAATGACTTGGTTTGACGGCAATCCAGTGAGTCGCCAAGCGATGTAACTCAATACGTCCACCGGGTTCGAAACAATGACGAAGACCGCTTTGGGATTCACCGCGGCGAGCGGCGGCATCCATTCTCGGAAGAGATCGACGTTATTTGCCGCCAGCTGCATTCGGTCTTCGAACTTGCCCTCAAGTGGAATGCTGTGCGTGACTACTACAACGTCTGAATCCCTCGTGTCTTCGATCTCACCCTCTCGCACATGAATCGCGCGGCTCACAAACGCGGCGGCATGATTCAGGTCGGCAGCCTCCCCCTGAGCCTTGGCTCGAGTCCGATTGACCAGCACAATCTCATCAGCGAGTTCACGAATGACGCAGGCGAAACCGAGCGCCGACCCCACATGTCCGGTGCCGATAATCGAAACTTTACTGTGGTCCGTCATGATTTTGCCTCGCGTGGATATGCCCTCCACCAAGAGCCTATCCGAAATACCTATCAGCCGACTGGTCGCTAGCCCGTGGTTTCCGACGCAACCGGACGCTAGCGTAT
>JBCCKZ010000590.1:0-4148 GCA_039027135.1 Planctomycetota bacterium | reverse complement strand
CGACATCTTCAGCGATCGAAACGATCGCTTTCTGGTTGATGGCTGATTCGCTGGCATCGGCCATCGAGAGTTCAAAATACGACTGCGCGCCCAGCGGTGAAAACGCGGTCACCCCCATTCCGACCTCATGGCAATATCGCACCAGCTTCTGTTGTGTCAGATAAGGATGAAGTTCGATTTGCAGCATCGCCGGTTGAATTCGGGCCCGGCTTCGCAGATCTCGGAGCAACGACACACCGAAGTTGCAAACACCAATGTGTTTGACCAAACCCTGCTCAACCAATTCTTCCATCGCTTGCCAGGTATCGCCAAGCGGAACGTCAATGGGATTCATCACGGGATGGTCAACTTCCGGATCATGGAACCAACCCGGAGGATATCTTTCTTCGATCGGCACATATTCCAGTGCGATTGGAAAGTGCATCAGGTACAGATCTAACTGATCAAGCCCCAAGTCCGAAAGCGACTTCTCCGCGGCTAAACGAACGTGCTCGGGCCGATGAAAGTTGTTCCAAAGCTTGGATGTCACCCACAGTTGATCCCTAGTGACCGATCCGGAGTCGATCGCTCTTTTGATCCCCTCTCCCACTTCGATCTCATTGCCATAATCAGCTGCGCAATCGAGATGGCGATACCCAGCCTCGATCGCATCCACCGCAACTTGCCAACAAACTGAGTTATCGACCTTCCAAAATCCAAATCCCACCGACGGGACATCGATATCGCTTCCGATTTTGATTGACTGCATGAATTACCTCGGGGATTGCTTAGACCGAAGCAGCATAACGCTTTGCTTTCAGGCAGACTACGAGGATGAGTATCGACCTTGAGGTTTGCAGCGCAACTCGCCACGAGCTACGGCTCGACTTCGGGTAGCGAGACTCGCCAAGAGTTTCGGCCGAAAGTCATGGCGACATTCGCTACGGCATTCTCGGCCGAAAGTCTTGGCGACGTTCGCTACGGTATTCAAGGACGAAGGGCTTGGCGACATTCGCTACGGTATTCTCAGCCGAAAGTCTTGGCGACGTTCGCTACGGTATTCTCGGCCGAAAGTCTTGGCGACATTCGCTACGGTGTACCAATTGAATCGCTAAATCAGTCGGGGAAGCGACTCAATCTGCTTCTCAAGCCAACTGAGCTCCGATGCAATATCCGCGGCAAGCGCATTGCGACGCATGTCAGCAGGTAAAACCGTCCATGCATACGTTTCCACTTCAAGGTGCCCGGTAAAAGCACCGACGTTTTCTGGTTTGGCTAACCAGTGCAGGCACGTGACCACATCGGCACGGCTTGTGATAAGCTGACCGACACGTTCCAGAAAGATTGGAACATGAAAATGGATCATCCATTTCGAATCTCCACCGCTTACATCACCTTCTTCCGAGCTTTCAAGCAAGCCCGGCAGATCTTCAACAAGGTGGAACTGTCCATCGCGATCTAGGCGTCCGGTTTGATGCAGGTATCGGTGCTCGGCAAACTGTTTAATCCGCTGAGAAGCTTCGATGCGACGATCTCCGCCCATCCATTGCCAGTCGACACCAACGGCACTGCTAATCTGAACTTTCGCAATCAAGATGTCAGCATTTCGATAAGCGTCTAATGTTTCGGCCTGGTCTTCCATCATTACGGCGCTGTGACAAACGTCGTGGCACACACCCAAATGACGACGCGTCTGTGGCTGATCGAAGTATCGATCGAAAAGATCTAGAACATGCTCACGACGATCCAGCAAGCATCCGGGCTCCGGCTCTAAGCCGATGACGACCCGTCGACCTGTGCTCGACTCAATCTCCACGAGATGATTAACCAGGTCAAGAAGATTGGCCGCCGCGGCAGCGACACGAGCCTTTTCCGAGACCGAATCGAGTGGTCCGGAGGGCCAGCCGATGGGCAATGTGCTGATCGAGCCGATTTCATTGGGTGAAATCCAGCTTGCTAAAGTCGTCGCGAGAGACTTTGTGTATTCGAGCCGACGAGGGTCGGTCCAATCAGGCCTGTAGACCTCGTGCTTAACAATCTCGCCATGGAAATTGTCAAACGGAAATCCGTTGATCGTGAACGGTTCGAGTCCCTGTTGGTCAAAGAACTCTAGCTCATTTTTGGACTGCCCAGACAGTTGGCTGGCCGCCGAAGCCGGTATCCAAAGCCCCACGCCAAGGGTCGGCCACTCTAGCTGACTCCTAACCGAACCGGCGTGATTGACAAGATTTTCACGAATTGAATCCAGATCGACGCCGGCATGGACATTGGTGCAATAGCCAATTTTCCAAGACGATGTGAGGCCTTTAGCGATCGATGGGGATGGGGTGCCTGGGTCGGCGGGCGGGGAGGTCATATCGTTAGAGAGTGATACGGATCAGGGCTTCCGCATACGTGGAGCCGGGATGTGAACTAAAGTGCGGTGTTGTTGTCATAGAATATCGGTGAATTCTACTCCAGCGGCCGCCTCAAAACGGCTGCTTCCCTTTGATCAGCCCGCCATGAGAAGCATTTTTGCTGCCCTAGTCGTTTTGACGATGGCCACACCTTCAGTAGGCCAACACCTCCACAACCACAAGCATCACGATCACGAAGACAAGTTCTATCAGATCGATTCTTGGTTGCCCTCGCCAAACGTTTACCGCGCCGCCGACGGGGCACCTGGACCGGAGTACTGGCAACAACGTGCCGATTACGACATTCGCGTGCGTCTGAACGATCGAGATCGTCGATTGGATGGAACCGTTCGCATCGATTATCACAACCGATCACCGATGTCGCTTGGCTACATCTGGGTGCAGCTCGATCAAAACCGGTTTTCCCACCTTTCCGCGGGCCGGCAGTCAGCGACCGCCCCTTCACTTTCCGGCGGGATGACCTTCGACCAAATGCGAAGTCTCATGACGGCGGATTCATTTGACGGCGGCTACAAGATCAAGAACGTGTCCAATGCAACGGGCGACGATCTCCGCTACATCATCAACGACACGATGATGAGAATCGATCTCGCCAAGCCCTTGAAGCCAGGAGAAGTGACAACGTTCGAGATTGGATACTCTTACAACATTGTCGATGCAAAGGTGATGCGAGCCAGAGCCGGCTATGAGTACTTTGAAGAAGACGACAACGCGATCTATGAAATCGCACAGTTCTACCCGCGGGTAGCCGCCTATACCGACTATGTCGGATGGCAGAACAAGCGGTTCTTAGGCCGGGGCGAGTTCACGTTAGAGATGGGTGACTATCACGTTGAAATATCGGCGCCCAAATCCATGGTCGTCGCGGCCACTGGCGTCCTACAGAATCCCAATGAGTGCTTGAAACCTGAGTGGCAGGAAAGGCTTGAGGAGGCCAGTGATGCCGACAAGCCGATGTTCATCATCACGCCCGAGGAAGCCAAGGCAAACGAATCAAATCGCGACAACGAAAGACAAACCTGGATCTTTGAAGCCGAACGCGTGAGGGATTTTGCTTTCGCCGCGTCGAGGAAATTCATATGGGACGCGATGGGCGTCGACCCGGAAATCGTCCCCGATGATGATGCCCAAAGCGGTAACAACGAACCAAGCGACGACTTAGCGGCTGAAGAAACAAAGAAGAAGCGAACGCTTTGTATGTCCTACTACCCCAACGAAGCCGAGCCTCTTTGGAGCCAGTATTCCACCGAGGCGATCGCACACACGATCGAGGTTTATGGCAAGTACGCGTTGACCTACCCGTATCCCATCGCAATTAGTGTCAACGGTCCGGTTTACGGGATGGAGTACCCCATGATCTGCTTCAACGGTCCTCGCCCCGAAGACGACAAGACCTACTCGCGAGCGACCAAGTACTCACTCATTAGCGTGATTATCCATGAGGTCGGACACAACTTCTTCCCCATGATTGTCAACTCGGATGAACGCCAATGGACCTGGATGGATGAGGGGCTGAATACTTTTTTGCAGTACCTTGCCGAGCGTGAATGGGAAGAGGATTATCCATCGCGACGTGGTTATCCGGAAAACATGACAAGTTACATGGCGGGTCAAAATCAACGGCCCATCATGACCGGCAGCGAAGAGATCCTTCAGTTTGGAAACAACGCCTACGGCAAACCGGCAACGGCCTTAAACGTGCTTCGCGAAACAATCCTGGGTCGTGAGCTGTTTGACAGATCGGAAGAGCGT
>JBCCKZ010000589.1:0-4151 GCA_039027135.1 Planctomycetota bacterium | reverse complement strand
TCTTGATCCTCGCAAAATGCATCTCGCCTGATTTGATCAGATTCGTTGGCAGATGTGGTTGCCTCATCTTGATCCTCCAATGCCTTTGCCATTCCCCAGTCCATGACCTGCACTTCACCAAACGCACCGACCATGACGTTTTGTGGCTTCAAGTCACGATGGATGATGCCATTCGAATGGGCGTAGGCGACAGTTTGAGTCACCTGCTCAAAGATCTTCAACATGCGATTCAGATCACGTGAATCCTCAGTTCTTGAACGCAGGATGTTCTCGAAAGTGACACCTTCGACCAACTTCATTGAAAAGAAGGTGGCACCGTCCTCGGTTTCACCAAAGTCATAGATGGGTGGGATTCCCGGATGCTGCAAACGCCCCGTCAGAAGCGCTTCGCGCAGAAGGCGAGCTTTCGATCTGGAGTGCGCAAAGTGGCTGTTTCGCAAGTGTTTGATTGCCACGGTACGATTTGCTCGCGTATCAAAGACACGCCAAACGTCGCCTGCGCCTCCACGGCCAACACGCGTTAGGTACTCGTAACGCTCTGAGTTGGGGGGTGAGTCCTTGTCAGGTTCTTGGCTGGGTGATGACGCGGCTGCCAGTTCGTCGATAAGACATTGCACGTCGCTTTCATCAACGGCCGAATCTGTCCGCGTAAGCCAGCTTTCGTAATCCGAGACCTTAGGCGTCTGCCCCTGACCGAAGCGTAGTTCGATATCCAGGGGAATGAGCTCGGATATTAAGGCCGAATGATCCGACGACTGAAGAGATGCCAATGCCCTTTCGATAGCTTCCGCCCCCGTGAAGCCGGCCCTCTCATATTCCTCGCAAACGCGATCAATACGTCGCATCGATTCGAGCGAAGGAGTTTCCATGAACTAAACGGTTTCCATTGAAGGTGACTTGGATCCACGATAATGGACTGAGCCCACACCGTCATGAGCCGAAGTAGAAGCGTAGCGGCTACCCAGACGCGAAGCGATTCGATTTTCGCGGTGGAGGCGTCGTTTCACTCACCCATGCGGGCCATCGATTGAATCAAATCAATGACATTGGCGGGAAGCACGTTGATGCGTTGATGTACCTTGTATGCCGACTCTGCCCGCCAATCGAAACCTATTTCGGTATGCCGACCAAAAATACCCGATGACCAACGGATCCCAAGCTAGCGAGAGACGAGTGACTCTTGGCGAAAGTCGGATTATCGAATCGGTTTGTTCGAATTTCGAAGATCAATGGCCTTTGGGAAATGAGCAATGGCGGGAGTTGTTAGAGGGGCACGAAGGTCGATTGCGGGTATCGCTCTATTGCGAAATGGTCAAGCTGGATGTGGAATTGCGTCGCGAACATGGCGAGGCCCCAGCTTCCGAGGACTACCGACCGGCCGAATTGAACGTTGAGCTAGACGGCTATACAGACTGTTTTTGGACGGAAGTCGCTGGCGTCGAAGAACTCGCTCTACCAAGTCAACGCTACGTCTACCGTTCAAGACTTGGCCAAGGCGGTATCGGCATTGTTTATCGGGTTTTCGATCGTGAGCAATCCAGATCAGTCGCCCTCAAGACTCTACGGCCCCACTTTCGTGATGATCCGGAGGCGAAAAACCGATTTGGCCTCGAAGCGATCCTGACGGGGCGTTTACAACATCCAGGGATCCCTCCGATCTACGAAATGGGTTCGCTTGATGACGAAGCTCCCTACTTTACGATGCGGATCATTGAGGGCCAAAACCTGCGCGACTTGCTCGTTGGCTCGAGTTCCGAATCCGGGGATCGAGTTGCCTTGCTACGCGTGTTCGAGAATGTTGCGCAGATTGTGGCATACGCCCATCAACAGGGCGTTCTTCATCGAGATATCAAGCCTCAAAACGTGATGGTGGGCGCCTTTGGCGAAGTCCAGTTAGTCGATTGGGGACTAGCAAAACGGATCAGCGTCAACTCAGAAGCCAAACCAAACAAGGGAGCTCTGCCTTTGGAGGAAACGCAAGCGACCGATTCGTTATTGGAGGACACGACTTTAGTTGGGCACTTTGTGGGCACGCCCCGGCACGCGTCGCCAGAGCAGTCTCGTGGCGACGAAATGGCGGCCAATCCGACTTCGGACGTCTTTAGCCTGGGGACGGTTTTATTCGAGATTCTTACATCCAGACGTTTGTTTGATGGCGACTCCACCAAGGAGGCTGTTAAGAAGACCAAGCAGGGTGAGCTCGCAAAGATGAAGTCATTGCTTGACGAATGTGATGCGGCGTCTGAACTCAAAGATCTTTGTCATCGATGCCTTCAGGCGGATCCTGCACGTCGGCCGACCGATGCGTCGGCTGTTGCCGAGGCCGTCAGACAGTACCTTGCGACGCTGCAACAGCAATTGACCGAAGCGAAGATCCAGAGAGCCGAGGAGTTGCTGCGTTCCCAGGCGAGTCGTCAGAGGACGCGAATGCTGGCAGTCGTTGGCGCGTTTTGCTTTGTCCTGGTTTCCGCCACCGCGTTATTCGCGCTACGCCAATGGCAGGTCACTCGGCTTGCAGCCGCGAGTGAGCGCGAAGCGAGAGTTTATGCTCAATCGCAATCGGATTCAGTTAACGAGATCAACGACTTCTTGACTCGGTTTATTTCCGCGGCACGACCCGATGCCTACGGTCGTAATGTGAACTATCGCGACGTGTTGATCCGAGGTGCCGCGGACTTGGACCTCGGGAATATTGAGAGACCTGAAGTCGAGGCCGCGCTTCGCATCACTCTTGGTGAGACTTTTCGGTGGCTAGATGACGTTGAGATGGCGGAGAAACAACTCCGCGTTGCGATACGCTTACTTGAGGAACTAAAAGAAAACGATTCATACGCTTTACTCAAAGCGAGGCTGTCTTTGGCGGAAGTGCTTTGGTACCACGATCGACCAGAGGACCCCAAGGAAGCGTTGAGAATTGTTGATTCGGTCCAGAACGATGCGTCGGAGCAGTTTGGTCCAACGAGTCCATTGTCACTCTCAGCGAAAACGCTACGGGCGCAAGTCCTGACCCATTTGGAACGCGACGAAGCAGCATCGGCGGAATGCGAGGAAGTCCTTCGTTTATGCGATTCGGGTGACGCTCCGATTTCTTTCGATTGCGATCGCACTCGTGTCGTGCTGGCCCAAGTTCGCAAGGATCAAGACAGGTGGGACGAAGCCGAAGAGTTGTTGGAAACCGTCTTGGGCAATGAGGATGGACTCCCGTCGATTCGATTGCCAGCGATGATGCAGTTGGGAGAGTTGTATCATTGGCACGAGAAGTTTGACCGGTCGATCGAAACGTTTCGAATTGCACTGTCGGAACATGAAGCTTTGCTCGGTGAGACGCACCGCATGACTCTATCGACGATGCGGAAGCTCTTTCGAGTGTTTCTTGATGCTGGTCGCTATCAAGAGCTGTTGACGATGGCTGACGATAGCATCGCTCGACACGAAATCTGGGATGGGGTCGCTGAAACGAGCGTTCTGGAGGCCAGATCAAAAAAAGCACGAGCTCTATTCGGAATAGGACGCGCGGTAGAAGCCGAAGGAGTGCTTCGCGAATCGGTCGATATCAGCAGCGAGACACATGGCGTCGATAGTCAATACATGGACGAGACAACGGCCGAGCTTAAGGCTTTTCTCGCAGGTCATGAGGTCTATCTGGCTTACGAACCAGATTTTGATTGGTGAGTTTATTCTTCACTGGTCCAAACCTGTCGGATGAGATTCAAACGGCGTTCGACTGAACGTTTGGCGCAACCCACCTTTTCGGCGATCTCGGCGACGGCATAACCTTCCAAACGAAGTAAAGCTACTGTTTCTAAGACTGGATCCTCGAGTGCATCAAGCAGGCTTCGGAACCCCTCTTCGTATTCCAAGAGTTTCGCCGGATCACCAGCATCTGAGGAATGTTGATCAAGCGATTTCGACTGCGTGGCACTAGCGTGTGACTGAGCTTCAAATTCGGACTCAGAACGTACCTTGCCTGATCCACGCTTTTGGCGAGTCTCATTCTTGACGTGGTTGATCGTCTTTCGACCGGTCACGCAAGTCATCAATCGAAGGAGTTCGAACCGGTCGTTAATATTACCGAGGTCACCACCTCGAGCCTGTTGGCACACACTCCGAAAAGCACTCAGAGCAACGTCTTCCTCATCGAGTGCCTTTCG
>JBCCKZ010000588.1:0-4156 GCA_039027135.1 Planctomycetota bacterium | reverse complement strand
GGCCTTTTAGTGTGATTTGTGTCCCCTTAGATCGTGGTCAACTCCGAAACAAGCGAGGAGGTGGGATACTTGAAGAATACACTCGCCACATATAGCGCACACTTTCAAGGCCTAAATGGTAACAAGAAGAATCAGATCCCGTGCCATGTTCTTTTAGTTTGCCAATCAACCGGCCCACCGAGTCATCGACGCACGACATCATGGCTAGGCAGGTTCGGCGGCGTTCGTTTTTGATGTGAGAGAATCGGTCCAAGTAGTCCTTTGGTGCATCGAACGGCGAATGGGGAGAATAGGGGGCGAAGTAAAGAAAGAAAGGTTGCTCTCCATGTGCATGGCGATCAATGAAGCTGACGGCTGCGTCAGCTTGAACGTTCACTCGATAACGGGGGTCACGTTGTATTTCGGGTGGATTTAAGAGCGGCTCACCCTTCACATTGTGCGAAGCGACGTAGGGATCAAGTGTGCCACAGAAGTATTCGTCAAAACCCCGAGCATGAGGAAGCCGATCAAGCATTTGGTTTGTGATCATTAGGCTCTGCTTCGGCAGTCTTCGTGAGAATGTGCCTCCCACACCCCACTTTCCTGCCATTCCAGTTACATAGCCTTGCTCTTTTAATTTCGACGCAATCGTGCTTGTCTTCGGTAGCATTGCATTGGTGCTGTTTTGCTCAGTCCACAGCACGTTCGACTCGACTCCCGAAAACTGCTGATAGCGCCCCGTTAAGATGCCAACACGCGATGGCATGCACTGCGGCGCTGTGACAAACCCGCATGTCATGCGAATCCCTGACTCCACAAGATCGTCGATATGTGGAGTCTGGACGTCTTCGTGGATTCCTTGAATCCCCAAGTCTGAATACCCTTGATCGTCGGTGAAGATCACGATGATGTTCGGCTGATTCGAAAGTAGCGCGTTCGAGTGACCGAAGAGAACGAGAGTCGCGATGAATAGGAAGCGTGAAATTGCGGTTAACAAGAAAGCCTCAGTTGAAGGAAGTTCTTGAAGTTAAGATCGGAGGTTTTTGCTTGGATGTCGCCAAGACAGCCAACTGCCCGTCGGCGTGTCAGTCCGTCGAATCGGCCGTTATCAAATTCTAGTGATATGAATGCGTCGCGTATTGTCGGTTGCTATTTTGTGGTCCAAGCGACGCTAGTCTCAGCTTGGTGGGCGAGCTTGTTGATCTATCCAAATTCAATCCAATGGTTTCAACCTTCTGGTTGGCCTCAGCAGCACTTGCTTGCCTTCTGGTTGGCAGATGGGATCATGATTGTCGGCGGGTCCCTGCTCGTGTCATTGGCGGTGTTTCAAAAACTAAGGTGGAGTGGCCTCGCTGTATGGTGTGTTGCGGCGGCAGCGTGGTATCCAACGCTCGTGTGTATGGCAGCAAGCATCGCTACAGGGGAATCATGGATCGCAACTTCAATGATGGTCAGCATGGCCGGTCTTTCACTCGCGATGGCAACCATCTATGGCAATTCAGCCCAGGAACCCAAGACGATACGAGTCACACGATTTGATGCGATGGAAGCCTTGATATGGACGCTCGGTCAAACGGTCATCTTTTGGGCCACGTTTTTGTGGGTTTTGCCTTTGGGGATTTTTGAGCTGCAAGATCATTTGCGACTCTCTCCATTTGAACATTCGTTTCAGCTCCCGTTGTCGATGGTTTCTTTCGTCACATCATCGTCGCTGGGGATTTGGAGTGGCTGCGTGATGTCAGTTCATGGCGAGGGAACTCCACTGCCGACTGCGACAGCACCAAAGTTAGTCGTTATCGGTCCCTATCGATACGTTCGCAACCCAATGGCCTTGGCTGGAATCTGGCAAGGGATTTCCGTTGGCTGGTTTCTGGGCAGCTTGCCAGTAATCGCGTATTCACTTTGCGGTGCCGTGCTATGGCATATCTGCGTTCGTCCCGTCGAAGAACGCGATTTGTTCGAGAGATTTGGCGATAGTTATATCGAATATCGCAAACAAGTCAGATTGTGGATTCCGCGAGTCAATTAACGCGGACGATGTGATTAGGTTTGCGAATGATTCGGCGAGAGAAACCCAAGATGATGAGCGGCATGTAAGTACATAAACTGTCGCCAATCATTGACCGACAAGTCATCAAGGAATGGGTAGTCTTCGATTGGCCCTGGGAACGAAGCTGCGCGTTCGAAAGTTGCGATGCAAGCATCAATCGTCTCGTCAATGTCCGTATCCCCAGGGCTTGTTGGCTTGAGTCGCTTGATCGTGGGAGCACTATTCATCTGGCGATTCTTGAGCATGCGATTGAAAACCATTGGGATAATGGTCTTGCGAAGGATCCAAGGTAGTCGAAAGCCGAATCCTTCCATTCCACCGGTCATGGTCTTATCAAGGTGCTCGCAAATTTGGCTGAGGTTCCAGTTTTTGCTTTTTGTGTATCCTTCCTTCCTCAGGCGTTGAATTTCGGCGATAGCCTCATCGGCCGTATGAAAGTCGAGTTTGCGTTTTGTGCTCATCCGGATTTGCCAGATTCTTAGGGATTTGGATTCATTCGGTGGGCCTCTCGACTGTATCGCCGGGCGTCCTCTTTAGGAATTGATGGCCAATCGTCGCATCGAATCGACCCCGAATCACTAACCGTGTGAACCTTTTTGCGTCAGTCCCTTCGTTGAATGTGCATTTACGTTGCATTGCAGGCACACACAAATGGCTGTGCTATTGATCGCTTTTTCATGAATAAGGCCTATGAGTATTCCCATTTGGCAGGTCGACGCGTTCAGTGATCGACCATTTTCGGGCAATTCGGCCGCGATTGTTCTTCTTGATTCCTATCCAGACGATCAGTGGCTGCAAGACTTTGCGATGGAGATGAATCTTTCGGAGACTTCATTCTTGGTGACGCAAGACGATCGGAATTCATTTCAGCTTCGATGGTTCACGCCGACGGTTGAAGTTGATCTTTGCGGGCACGCGACGCTCGCAGCCGCCCACACCTTGTTCGAAAAGCATCTCGCTGATGCCAGCCGCCCGATCGTCTTTCAAACCCACAGCGGAAAACTCACATGTTCGAAGGGTGCACAAGGTATTACGCTCGATTTTCCGTCGTCGCCTTTGGTGGAAGAAGTGCAAGGTGAACTGGCTTCGCGCGTATGTGACTCCCTTGGCATCAACCGGGGAACAAAGGTGGTAAGGTCGATTTTCGATCTAATCGCAGTCGTCGACGACGCGGAAATTGTCACTTCGGCCGAGCCTGATTTTCGCAAAATGGCAGAGATTGACACTCGCGGTGTGGTCCTGACTTCGTTGAGCGAAGTGGAGGACTACGATTTCATTTCTCGTTTCTTCGCGCCTCAATCGGGGATCAATGAGGACCCGGTTACTGGATCTGCGCACTGCTTTCTTGCACCCTACTGGGGAATGCAGCTCAATCGATCAAGGTTGGTTGGCTACCAGGCTTCTTCTCGAGGTGGCGTGGTGCATTGTGAAACGATTGGCGAGCGAGTTCACTTGACCGGTCAAGCGGTCACTGTATTCGAAGGAAGACTAATCGCTTCAGCCTAGCCGTGATCGGAACCGCTCGGCGAGGGTTAACGGCGGCGGTTACCGGAGATCGTAGCAGCGGACTTCGGAACCAACGCGGATGAGAAGTCGATCGCTTACGATAGCAGGATGCGAGAGTAGGGGGCCTCCATCTTCGGCAAGGGTCATCGAGTCGATGAGCTGGCCATCATTGTTATCAAATAGGAGGAGCTCGTTACTCTCAGTCATAACCAGAGCTCGGTCTTCTGAAGCAATGATGGAGGCGTAGGTATGAATTGTGTCTTCCGCCGCGGACCAGATGATGTCAAGTCCATCGAGCTTCAGTGCATGCAGGCCTTCATAAGCAACAAGTACTTGATCACCAACAATGACTGGTGTGTGCGTATCGGGTAGAAGCAAATCGTTGGAGAATTGTGGCGATTTGATGGGCGTCGCTGAAGCAATCGTTTCTAAGTCAAATACTTGTAGGCCGTTGTTTTCGCCAGTGAATAAGATCGATGTGCCATGGACGACCGGTGCTGGCACGCCGAAATCACCGGAGTATTGTCTCTTGGCATGCCAGAGGTAACGTCCGTCTTTAGATGAACGGATGAAGTAGCCGACTTGATCGCTACCAACGAGTAGGTCCTTGCCCTGAAAGCT
>JBCCKZ010000587.1:0-4178 GCA_039027135.1 Planctomycetota bacterium | reverse complement strand
TTGGGAATTCAGGAAAAGCCACAGCAGTCAATTTTGGGAGTCCGGCAGGGGGCTTTAATGGATCAAATTGGTGATCAAATGATGAAGGACTACGAGATCGTCAATGCGAAGGTGGCTGAAAAGCCTGCAATCGCCGCAGCGATGTATCACACCACCTCCGATCTGCGTAAGCGGTGGCTTGATTACACGGCTGGTTATTTGGGAGAACTGGAGATTGTTCCTGCGGGGATTCAGCAGGATTCTATTCCTGGCGGAAGGTTCTTTGTTGTCCGCCACACCGGTGAAATGAAATTCATCGGTAATGCTTGGTCGGGCGGTATTCAGGTGATGAGATACAAAAAGATCAAAATGGCGAAGCGGCCGGGATTTGAAATCTATGTCAGTGGATTCGATGAAGACGGGCCAGAAACCGTGACGGATGTTTATCTCGCCGTGAAATAGGTAGGCTCTTTCGCGAGGTTACACCGTTCTTCAATTTTTCGAAGCTGTGCGTTCAACGGACCCTCCTTTCTGGAGGGTAGAGGTTTCATCGGCTGGGAAAGCCCTTGGACGGGAGCTCTTTCCCGCTCGAACGATCGCTTGTCGATCGGCAATTTTCGATAGACCCGTTCGTTAGTTTCGTCTTACCTTTGTCGTGGTTATTTCAACAAACATTCTTCCTCTGAATTCAATTCATGCGTACCCGATTCGCACCTTCACCTACAGGTTATCTTCACATCGGTGGTGTCCGCACCGCTTTGTTCAATTGGCTCTTGGCTCGCAAGAGCGGCGGTCAGTTTATCCTACGGATAGATGACACTGATCAGCAGAGGAATGTTCAGGAAGCGCTTCAGCCGATTTTGGATGGTTTTCGCTGGTTGGGACTTGATTGGGATGAGGGACCCGAGGTTGGAGGTTCGCATGAACCCTACTTTCAATCACAGAGAGCCCAACGCCACGCGGACGCTGCAAAGAAATTGTTGGAGTCTGGACACGCGTATCGAGACTATGCAAAGCCAGAAGAGTTGCAAGAACTTCGAGCCGAAGCCGAAAAGAAGGGAGAGCGATTCTTCTATGATCGGCGTTTCATGGCTGAGACTGACGAGCAAGCGGCAGCCTACGAAGCTGAGGGTCGACCGGCGGTTATCCGCCTCAAGATGCCACGTGAAGGTCAATGCGTTATCGATGATCTTGTGCGTGGAGAAGTCGTGGTTGACTGGTCGGGTGAGCAGGACCATGTAATTCAACGGGCGGACGGAACTTGCATCTATCACCTGGCCTCAGCCATCGATGATCATGAACTCGAGATCTCACACGTTGTGAGAGCTGAGGAGCACCTCCCAAATACAGCTCGACAGATTTTTATCTTGCGGTCATTGGGCTATGAGCTGCCGAAGTTTGCGCATTTGCCTTACGTCGCCGAACCCGGTGGCACGGCCAAGATGAGCAAACGAAAGCTATCGAAGTACATCAAGAACAAAGACTTTGCTGAGCTGATGAGTCTCGGTCAGTCGATTGCGAGTCGAGCTGGTCTTCTTGATCTTGATGAGGCGACGTTCAATCCCGTGATCGTGGATTTCTATCGTGAAGTTGGATTCGATGCGCCAGCGATATTGAATTATCTGGTGCTATTAGGGTGGTCACTTGATGGTCAGACCGAGAAGTTCACCATTGAAGAGATGGTTGAACACTTTTCGCTCGCCCGCGTCAATAAAGCGCCTGCGTCGTTTGACCCCAAGAAGCTGCTAGCTTTCCAGGCGGACTATTTCGCGAATCTAACACTGGATCAAAGAATTGCGCGGTGCCGTCGGTTTGCGGACGCCGCTGGATGGACGGATGACGAGGGCTCTGAAGCAAAGCTAGCAAGCGTGGTTGAGGCTGCCGGTGATCGGATTAAGGTCGCCGGTGACGTGCTGGATTTTGCTTACCTTTATGAAGAAATCACCGAATACAACGAAAAGGCGTATGAAAAGCGAATTCGGAAACCGCCCGAGGCCGTTGAGCGATTAGCACAGCTCAACGAGGTCTTTGCTTCATCGTCTGGGGATTGGTCTGCGGATGCGATCAAAGACGTTGTGATGGGCTACTGTGAGTCAGTAGGCATCAAGCTCGGAGACGTGATTCATGCACTTCGCGTTGCCACGACGGGAGTCGCTGCGGGGTTCGGAATGTTTGAAACGCTCGAAATTCTCGGTAAGCAAGCTGTGGTGGATCGCATTAAACTGATTGTCGATAAAGAAACTTCTGCTTCACCTAACGAAGCAGACGCTTCGTAGCGAAATTCGCAAGAATTCCGCCATCGATTGGAATCCGGCAGCCTAACGGCATCCGATGACTCCATAGCCACTGAAGAAGCTCGCGAGACCATTGATACCCACGTCAGTGAATTTCCGAAAAGAATGACTAAGCCACCTAATCCAAGCCTCATCTTGCCACGGTCTGCCTTGGGTGTGGCCGTTGTTCTCGTCTCAATGTCTTTCGCCGGATGCAATCGGGTGGAGGAGACGCGTGTAGCCCAGTTCGAGCCTAACCTGGTCCATACTACCAAGTATGCGATCAGCGAAGACTTGGATATGGATGAGGCGTCTTCCGACGCCTTTTGGGCGGTGAACAAGTTGTTTGGGACACCTGATGAGCCAAGACTGCCGGACGTTATCACGGCCGAACAAGACTACGAAGATCTTGTATCGCTAGAAAACTTGCAAATGGCGTCGGGGCCCGCGAATGCGGAAGGGCGTGGTCTCTATGCAAAGCACTGCGCTCAGTGCCACGGCATTTCCGGTAACGGGAGAGGGCCGATTGCTTCTGTGCAAAATCCCTACCCTCGAGACTATCGGATGGGTGTCTTCAAATTCAAGTCGGTGCCACGTGGTGTGAAGCCGACCAAAGATGACATCGCCAAGCTTCTGCGGCATGGCATTGGTGGTACGGCCATGGTGACCATTCCCGAATTGAATGATTCTGACATTGATGCTTTAGTCGACTATGTCATCTATTTGTCGATGAGGGGTGAGGTCGAACGTGCGATGATTGATGGCGCTATCTTTGATGGTCTCATTGAAGACGGCGAACGTGTGATTGATGCCGATCTGGGCGAGAAGCTAGCTACCACTCCCCACCTGGATGAGACATTTGAGTCGATGGCTGACGCAGACGAACTGACTGAGGAACAGGAAGAAGCTTTCGAACGTTACGAGATCTACGTCGAGAGTTGGGAGTACACCGAAGACTATGTCATGGAAGTCGCTGACGCTTGGCTTGAAGCGGAGGATGAAGTTGTCGAGGTGCCATCGCCACCGGCGAACTTAGTCGTGGCTGAGAATTACGAACAGCTCGTGTCTCTCCTTAAGTCAGACAAAGCTGATGCGCTTGAGGCTTCGATTGCTCGAGGTGGTGAGTTATTTCGCGGAAAGGTGGCATCGTGCAGTAAGTGTCACGGTGCCAATGGGCTTGGTGATGGCCAAACAAGCGACTACGACGATTGGACCAAAGATTGGACCTCGCGAATCAACTTGGATCCTGCCGATCGAGAGCCATTGATTCCTTTATTGGCTCGTGGAGCGATGGAGCCTCGTAACGCTCTGCCTCGAAATTTCACCGAGGGCATCTTCAGGGGCGGCGCGAGCAATGAAGACCTTTGGTACCGAATTACTCTCGGTATCGATGGTTCACCAATGCCCGCGGCCACGTATGTCGATGGTCAATTTGAGGAGGATGATATTTGGCACTTAATCAATTTCATTCGTAGTCTTCAAAAGGCGCCAACTAATCCTGTTTCTGAGGAGCCACCGGAGCAAGTGGCTGGCGAACTAGGTGAGCCGGTCCAATTGGCCGTTCGATAGTGTGCAACGATACACGAATGAACTTGGCGTCTGTTCGCAATTGCTGAGCATAATTGGTCGAGAGCAAATGGTTCGCCGAGCTTAAGCCGGTTGCTGATAATTTGGTGCGATTCAAATTATGGCTTACCTTTGTCGAAGACTTTGAGTGCCTGTAAATCTCTCACCAGCCAAGCATCGTCAGTAATTCCTAGGTGGGCCCACGCGTTCTTTGCAACCTTGGATTCGTCCAGCACTCGATAATCCTCGGGTGTTGCATCAATCAACCGAAGGATTCCATCGTCCGTTAGTGCGGCAATGGTCTTTCCATCAGTGAGCAAGCTGGCGTACTGCCCAATTGGTTCGCGGGTGGTCCACGCG
>JBCCKZ010000586.1:0-4178 GCA_039027135.1 Planctomycetota bacterium | reverse complement strand
TGATATTACTGGCGAGCTCGTCAACTGATTTCCCAGCTCGATTGATCGTTTCGATGGTCTCCTGAAGGTCATCTTCCATGTCAAAGATGCCTTTGGTCTTTTCGCCATTGTCGAGGAAGTCTCCATCCGCGTATTCAGTTGCAATGAGCTCAGGGTCAGCTTCGAACTTTTGGTTAAGGATTTCTTGGTCAGCGAGTACGAACTTCAGTTCGGACTCTCCCGTGACCAAGCTGCCGGCACCAATTTTCGGAACGTAGCGCCGTGTGATTGGCTTGTCACTATCCATGGCTAGTGAAACCAGGACACCGCCCTCGGGCACCAATTTGATCGTCTCGACGCGGCCGACCTTAACGCCATCGCGAACAACGGGTGTATTAAGGCCGATACCTTCTGCCGAATCGAACTTCACATCAAGCGTGTACTGCCGATTAAGAACTGCCGGAAAGGCCCCAAACAGGAATACCAGTATCACGCCGATTCCAATTGATGACAGGATCAGCACGCCAACGCCGAATCGCAGTTTGTTTTCGTCCATCAAAGGTTCCCCATCGACATTTCACGTAATCGGTCGCCCGCTTCGCCGCGGACGAACTGTCGTACTCGACGGTCGTCAGATGTTTCGAGTCCGCTAGGCGGACCGTCAAAAAGGACCTGTGAATCATTGTCTTCCAAGCGGCGACGCGGAAAGAACATCAGCACCCGGTCCGAAACTTTACGAGCCGTTCGCATGTCGTGTGTCACGACGATACTGGTAACGGGGTAACGACGACGAGTATCCAAAATCAATTCATTGATCACGTCGCTCATGATTGGGTCCAGACCCGTTGTTGGTTCATCGTACACGACGAGCTCGGGGCGAAGAATCAATGCGCGAGCCAGGCCCACTCTCTTTCTCATGCCGCCACTGAGTTCCGCGGGGCGTTTCAATGCTGATTCGGTGGGCAGGCCGACTTCCTGAAGGTGTTGCATGACGAGATCTCGCACCTGAGATTCAGGGCGATGAGATTCGTTGTGACGCAGGGGAAAGGCAATGTTCTCGTAGATTGTCATGCTGTCGAATAGTGCAGCATTCTGAAAGACGAAACCAATTCGGCGTCGGATGGAGGCCATCGCTTTCGGGTCACTTGTCGATAGATTGACACCGCCAAAGGTGACTCGTCCGCTGGTGGGACGCAGCAGCCCAACCAGCGTTTTCATGAACACCGTTTTCCCGCAACCGGATTCACCGATGATCGAAACGGTTTGGCCGCGTTCAATCTGTAGGTTGATGTTCTTGAGAATCCATTGACCGGCAAGGCGAATGGACGCGTCATCGACCGAGAGTAGCGTTTTTCCCGGGGCGTCGTTCTTATTACCGAGAGTCGAAGCGTCTGCGTCGCTCATATGAACGAGCCTCCTCCCGGATAGAGGCTGTAGTAGATCGAGTTCAAGATGATGGTCAGAACTAGATCAAGTGCGAGAATGAGCACGAACGAGTACACAAACGCTGTGGTGGCGGCCGTGCCCACACCCTCGGCGCCGGGCTTGCAATGGAATCCTCGGTAACAAGACATGATGGCGATCACCGCACCGAAGAAAACGCTCTTGAAAATACCGATAAACAAATCGAAGCCTGTGACGCCCTCTTGCGAGTGATTCAGGTAGGCGGCGTGATCGATGCCTAGAATGACGACGCTGTAGAAGTATCCGCCCACGATTCCCATGAAGTCAGCCATGATGGTGAGCGCTGGAATCAAAAAGATGCAGGCGAGGAATCTTGGAACCACTAAATAGTGGATCGGGTCAGCCCCCATCGAAGAGAGTGCATCAATTTGTTCAGTGACTCGCATGGTTCCAAGCACCGCTGCCATCGCGCTTCCGACTCGCCCCGCTAACATCGTGGCTGCGAGAACGGGGCCGAGTTCATTGACGAGTGATTTATTGATTACTGCACCCAAGTGCGTTTCCAAGCCGATGGCGCGAAACTGACCATGACTCTGCACGGCCAAGACCATTCCTATGAAGGTCCCCGTCAATGCCACGACGGGTAGTGATAGGGCGCCCACCTGGTAGAAATTCACGAGAATCGTTCCCTTCGCCGGGCGTCGCGTGAATAGCCACTGTAGCATTTGCCAGGCGAATAGGCCGAGATCGCCAACGGTCGTAATGGCGTCGACGACAGCGCTGCCCCAATCCGTCACCCATTGAACAAACGGGCTGACTGGTGCTCTGGGAATCGACGAAACGGGAGGGCTGGCAGATGACACGATGCTAAGCGCCACGTCCATGATCGGACGAGCATTCGATTTAAGGAGGGTTCGATTGCAACGGATGCTTATCCAGTATCGGTTGAGTGGACTTTGACGCTTGAGTCGAGTTGACGGGCAGGTCGTGAATCACACTTGGCTTCGCATTGAAGGTCACAGGCCCCACCCGGTTTCACGACGGATGTTTGAGAGCTTTGGCAGGCGATTGGGATCCCACCATTTTGATTTCCGGGAAATATGTTCGTTGGATCGTTCTGAAACCTCACCATCGAAAGACGTTTTCGCGGCGGACTCGCTCGCGTTGGGCATGGCTGTTGTTCTTGCCATGACGATAATACAACGCGGCCTGGGCTTCTTTCGTGGACTGTGGTTTTGCCGCGCGCTTGACGACTCCGTTGTGGGTCAGTGGTCGATGGCCTATGACTTCATCACCGTCATCACGCCAGTGCTAATGCTAGGCATCCCAGGCACACTCCCACGGTATGTCGAACACTATCGTGGCGGAGGACACCTGAGGCAGTTTGTTCGCCAAACGGCTTCGGTAACGGCTGCTCTTGCCGCTGTCATGCTTGCGATCATGGCATTTTTTCCCAGCTGGATCGGTTGGTGGGTTTTCTTGGAACCTTCGGGGCTCGATACAGTGATGTCCGTTGGGCTTGGTGTATTGGCGATCGTGGTATTCAACTACGTCTACCATCTGATCTCTTCGCTACGCTTGATCCGAATTGCCTCATGGATGCAGTTCACGCAAAGTGTTGGTTTCACTGTCCTAGCTTTGATAACGCTGTTCGTTGGTGGGCGTCTAAACGCACTGATACACTGCTTCACGTTCGCCACGACGCTTGCGGTTCTGCCTGGTTGGTGGGTGCTGCGGCGTGGTTGGAAATCGTTGCATGTATCCGGTCAACCGATGCCATCTTCGAATCTTTGGCGAAGAGTCATCCCATACATGACGGCGCTGTGGATGATGAATCTGTTGACCAATACTTTCGCATTATCTGACCGGTACATGATCTTGCACTGGATGCCTGGCGAGCCAGAGCAAACGCAGGCTGCCGTCGGTCAATATCACAGTAGCCGCATCATTCCGATGCTGTTTTGCTCGCTCGCGTCCATGATCAGTAGCGTCCTGATGCCGTACCTGACCGCTGACTTCGAGGCGGGACGTCGCATCAAGATGAAACGAGATTTGCGTCTAGCGATAATGGGCGTTGCCGGCCTCTTTACTGGTGGTGCCGCAGTTACGCTTTGGATTGCGCCATGGCTCTTTGAGGGAATGCTTGGAGGAAGATACGGTCAAGGGCTCGAGCTGATGCCAATGGCTTACGTCGCGTGCATCTGGATTTCTACTTGCACCATCGGGCAAGATTACCTTTGGGTGGTTGAACGGGGCAAATGGGTCGCGTTTTGGGTCGGAATCGGACTATTGATCAACATTGCCTTAAACGCTTATTGGATGCCAATAAGCGGTCTCTTTGGTGCGGTTTCGGCGACACTTGTTGCCAATAGTGTTGTCTCGGGTGGTTGCTTGATTTCGATGCACCTGACCGGCTATCGCCTCCGCTGGGTGGACCTAGCTGGATTCCTTTTACCGGCGGCACTATTGATCTCGCCAACACTCGCTCTCACCGCATCGATCGCGTGTGGTCTTGGAATGGCTGAGAGTCGCCGGTGGGCTGTAAGGCTTTGGCATGAGGCAACGCGACGGCTAAACCGAAGAGCCGCGGCTGCTTGCTGATCACCGTCGCTTGCGACCGATCTCATTGATTAGGTCGTCGACTGGCATCAGATCGATAACCTCTTGTCTTTCATCGCTGAGGCTTTCATAGCGATCTCGTATGGTCATCGTGCTTGCGAACGGATCACGACGGCGCAGTGTTTCGTCAACCCAATTTTGCAACGTGTATGTTTGAAGGTCGTAGTCACCCTCGC
>JBCCKZ010000585.1:0-4187 GCA_039027135.1 Planctomycetota bacterium | reverse complement strand
GATCAAGCCAATGATGTGCTCGTCATTGGCTTTCCGGGGCAAGCTGCCAGACTGTATTTGAATCCTGGGCCTGATCAACTTGAATCCAGCTGGACGATGTTTGAGGTGGCCGACGTCATCGACAACGAATCACCAGCGGTTGTCGATATCATCCCGGGCGAACTTCCTGAAATCGTATGTGGCCGCGAAGGCCAATACGGCTTCTATTCAGCTGGCGATGATCCAACGGAACACTGGACTTGGAATCCAGTCACGCTTCCTGGTGCGTGTGGCGGCCGATTTGCGCACGCTCTTGGCGTAGGCGACGTCAATGCTGATGGACGACTCGATATTCTCGACAAAACTTATTGGTGGGAACAACCTGGCACCTCCGATTCAAACGAGCCCTGGAAGAAGCGACAATGGGCTAATGAAAGTTATGGCAGAGGTGGAGCCCAGATACGCGTTGATGACATCGATGGCGATGGCGATTCAGACATCGTTACATCACTCAATGCACACGGCTACGGCCTCGCTTGGTTTGAGCAGGTAAAAACCGGTCAATTCTTACGTCATGACATCATGGGAGAATCGTCAACCAATAACGACTACGGCATTGCATTTAGCCAGCTTCATGCGGTGGAGCTAGTCGACATTGATGGCGATGGACTCAAGGACATCGTGACGGGCAAACGATGGATGGCTCACAACGGGAAAGACCCAGGTGGTCTTCAGGAACCCGTTCTCTATTGGTTTCAATGTAATCGTAAAGCCTTCGAAGCCAGTGACGGCGTTCAAGTCACGCAAGTGGACTTTGTCCCACGATTGATTGATCGTGACTCGGGCATTGGAGTTGATGTGCTGGTGACGGACCTCAACGCGGATAATCAAGCCGACGTTGTTTCGTGCAGCAAACGTGGATTAAGCGTCCACCTGCAAACGGATGCTCTGCTCGACCAGCAACCATTGTCGTGGAAGCATTCTGCAGGAAGCGATCAATCGAAGTATGCCGACGGACTTGAACCCGATGAAGCCGCTCGAAACATGCTTGTTCCCGAAGGCTTCTCGGTCGATTTGATCGCCTCAGAACCTGAACTCACTCAACCCATCGCGATGTGCTTTGACGCCCGAGGGCGTATCTGGGTCATTGAAGGGCATACGTATCCGACGAAAGCCCCAGAGGGAAAAGGACGGGATCGAGTCGTGATCTTTGAAGATGCGGACTCGGATGGTTCATTTGAATCGAAGAAGACCTTCGCGACGGGCCTGAACCTTGCTAGCGGTATCGAGGTTGGTTTTGGCGGCGTTTGGATCGGAGCGGCACCGCATTTGTTATTCATACCCGATGCGGATCGAGATGATGTGCCCGATGGCACGCCTCAAGTACTCCTCGATGGATGGGGTTACCACGACACACACGAGACGCTCAACAGTTTCACATGGGGACCGGATGGATGGCTTTATGGTTGCCACGGTGTGTTCACGCATTCCAATGTCGGCGTACCCGGAGCTCTCGATAGCGAGCGCAAGAAGCTTAATGGTGGTGTCTGGCGTTATCATCCAACCCAGCATCGATTCGAAGTCTTCTCGCACGGCACCAGCAATCCGTGGGGTGTTGACTTCAATGATCAAGGCGAATGGTTCATCAGCGCCTGCGTGATCCCCCACATGTATCACATTCAAAAGGGCGCAAGGTTCCAACGACAAGCGGGCCAACACTTCAATCGCCATACATACGACGACATCAAGACGATCGCCGATCACGCTCATTTTGCCGGTAACATTCGCGACCACGCTTTTTGGGGTGACAACAAGAAAGCGATGCCCGCCGCGCCGATGAGCACGTCGATGCTG
The DNA here is from genome assembly GCA_039027135.1 of Planctomycetota bacterium. Taxonomy (GTDB): domain Bacteria; phylum Planctomycetota; class Planctomycetia; order Pirellulales; family Pirellulaceae; genus Rubripirellula. The sequence goes on along the minus strand of JBCCKZ010000585.1, from coordinate 2,354 downwards.
GGTGGAGGCCACGCGCACTGCGGTCTGGCGATTTACAACGGTGATGCATTTCCACCGGAATACGACAGAGCCCTATTCTTTCACAATCTGCACGGGCACCGGCTCGTCCGTGAAAACCTCGATCGTGATGGCTCTGGTTTCGTGGCTCGTCACCGACCGGACTTCGCGTTCGCACGCGACCACAAGGAGATTGGCGTGGGCGTGATGGTCGGCCCTGATGGCGCTATCTATACGTCCGACTGGCACGACATCCAAACCTGCCACAACCGTACGCCTGAGGTATGGGATCGCACGGATGGCAGACTATTTCGTATTCGATACGGAGAGGTTCGACCACAGAGCTTTGATCTTTGGTCTGAACGCGATGAAGAGTTGGTTCAGCGGATAAAAAGTGACAATGCTTTCTTTGCTCGCCAAGCTCAGCGAATCCTGCATGAGCGTGCGGCAGAGGGCTCGCTCGATACTTCGGCGGTCATCCATCCGTTGGATGCAATCGTTGCAGCAGCAAGTGAAAAAAATGCCCATCGGAACCGACTGAGAGCCCTTTGGACCAAATGGTGCATTGACGCGATCAACGAAACGGATCTTGTCGCACTCATGTCTCACGATGATGAGCATGTACGCGGCTGGGCCGTCCACTTCGTCGGCGAACGGATCACAGTGGGCGAGCCCTTTGGTGAGATGAGTTTGCTCGCCGAGCTCGCGCGAAATGACCCGAGCCCCGTCGTCCGTCGATACCTGGCTTCGCTGTTACAGGACCTTTCCCACGATGCACGATGGCCGATCATCGAAGGATTGATCACAAGATCGATCGATCTAAAAGATCGAAACATCCCGCTTCTGGTTTGGTATGGACTCGAGCCTCTCGCGGCCGAAGATCCGATGCGGGCCTATGAGATCGCCAGAACCAGTCGCTGGCCTGACTTACTTCGCTTTACGATTCGGCGAACGACAGGAACGGCCGAAGGTCGCGAGATGCTTGTCGCGAGGTTGGCCGACCCTTCTGAACGAGGACAGCGTTTGGTAATCCTGGAAGAACTGAACGCTTCTGCCACGCGTCGTGCTGGCCTTGAGATGCCCAGCGGATGGCCCAATGCTTTTGAACAACTCGCCCAAGCTCCACTCCCGCGAGTTCGACAACTGACTCGCAGCGTCGCCGTTCAGTTCGGTGATCAAGCCGTTTTTCCATTCTTCCGTTCATTGCTAGCTGACAATAGCAAACCGAAACGACAAAGGTTGGAAGCATTGGCGGCTTTGAGAACAGCGAAAGACGATCAGTTGGCTCGCCAGATCTTCTCGCTGCTTGGTGATCACACGATATCCACTGAGCTTGTGTCAGCACTAGCGCAGTTCAATGCTCCAAACACGGCCGACCAACTGCTCGATCGATTCGAGTTGTTTAGTGCACCGACCCAAACGGCGGCGCTGAGCACATTGGTATCACGACCAGAATCAGCCGCCGCACTCATCACCGCCATGGAGAATGGCGAGATCAAACCATCAACAGTTCCCGCATTCATCGTTCGCCAAGCGGTTGCATTGGGCGACGAAGATCTCAATGCGAGGCTCGAGCAGACATGGGGACGAATTAGCGAGAGCAGTTCAGAAAAGAAGGAGCAGTACGCTAGATACCAAGCCATACTCCGGCCGAAAGCGATCTCGGCGGCTGACCCTTCGCATGGTCGCTTTCTCTATGAAGCGAATTGTGGCAAATGCCACAAATTGTTTGGTGTTGGAGGCGACATCGGACCGGACATTACCGGAGCGAATCGGACGAACGTGGACTATTGGTTGGAAAACATCCTGGAACCAAACGCATTGATCGGCAAGGCCTACCAAGTCACCTCCGTACTCGCGGCGGATGGAAGGGTCGTCAGCGGGATCATTCAAGAGGAAAACGAGGATGCGATCACAATCCAAACGGCAACTGAGAAAGTGATCATTCCTCAGGAAGAGATCGATAGAACAATGCCATCCCAGGTCTCGCTCATGCCTGAAGGACAACTCACACCCATGACCGACCAACAAGTGCAAAGCCTCTTCAAGTACCTGATGGGCCCTTCACAGGTACCTCTGCCTTAAAGCCGGTCAAAAATTCCATCAACTAGCCGGCAGGGCAAACATCTAGATAAAAATAAAATAGCTCGAGCGTCCTGTTCGAAAGACACGCGAAGTGACCTAGATAGCCAACCCAACTGGAACCGATTCATTGAAAGCATCCAAGCCATTTGCAAAAATGCAGCGATTTGCTTCAGAGTAATCACCGTGACTGCCACCAATGCCGAGATTGAAGGCATACCAACAGAAGGTTTTTACGACACCGCCCTGAACGAAGCGATGCAGTAGGAATATCG
>JBCCKZ010000584.1:0-4189 GCA_039027135.1 Planctomycetota bacterium | reverse complement strand
TATCAGCCGATTGGACGCTAGCCCGCGGTTGTCTTCGAAACCGGACACTAGTGCGTTTCGGCTGAGGTTCTCGGATGGGTCTTTAGACTGCGAGGGCTCTTTTGAGTGTCTCTTTATCAACGACGCCAGAGAATCGACTTGTGATCTTGCCGTCCTGGATGACCGCAAACGTCGGGATCGACGTGATGCCGTAACTCAATGCGGTTTCGGGTGCTTCATCGATATTGACTTTTGCCACAACGGCGTCGTCACCCACTTCGTCCGCGAGCTCGTCGACAACCTCACCCATCATTCGACAAGGGCCGCACCATGGTGCCCAAAAGTCGACGAGGGTGGTTTGGCTGGAGTCTAAAACTTCGGCTTGGAAATTGGTGTCATTGATGTGGAGCGCTGACATAATCATTTCTCGGTTTTTCCGGCTGTTCGAGCCGTTTGGTAGACGGGAATGTTGGTTCGGCAACCAACCAAGCTTATGACGCGTCCTCGATTGCTTTTCTTACCACCCAGGTAGTCCCGAAAAGCGAATTTGAGGCTAGCTGTGAAAGTGGTACGCGGCGGCTGGGCGATGAACCACAAAAGCAATTCCGATCGTGTACACGGCAAAGACGGAAATCAGCCCCACGCGGACAAGAGTCGCCAGTGGATGGACCGTCTGCAGCTCGTACACCGTCTGCCAAAACGAGAATATGACGGCGACAGACATGACGTAGGTGGCGAATCGGCAATAGGCTATGTCGTCACGATTTGCCAGTTTCCAGCCGGCTGACGCGACAATGGCCCAATGCGCGAAGACTAGAAATACGGTCACGAAATTGAAATTGGCCGCTCGCGCGTCGTAATACACCGTGGGATCACGTGTGGCTAAGTCAGAGACACCTGCGGCCGCCAGGATTAATGCGATGAGGCAGAACCCGACGATGGGAAAACTAATCACCATCATTGAGATACCGCAAATGGCATACACAGGACCAGCGGCTGAGAATTTCTGCTCTCTTTTGACCGCCACCTCCTGTTGTCGATAGATCTCGGCAAGACCGCTGTAGGCGAGTCTAAGGTCCGCGTTCTTGGGCATGACGTTGACCGCCACCTCGCCGCGGAGATAGGCGGGGACATTAAGATTGGGCTTGGATTGTGGAATCACATTCGTTGTGCGGTTCGCAACTGGTGGCGAAGAGGTGTTTTTTTGGTCGCTACCGCGTATCACCTGGGCTTCGTAAACCGGTACGGCTTCCCGCCCCATGCGAATCGCCTTGGGAACCGGAGGAACCTTGGGCCCGTCGCCTAGGGACACGGGCTTTGGCTTTGGTGTGCTTTTAGGGACATTGCCTGTTGGCGGCTCGAGTTCAAACGCTTTTTCTGAATCAACGGCAGAGTCGTTCTGCAGTGCCAATAGGATATCGTCACCGATCTCCGCCATCGCCTCATCACTCATCCGATTGAAGGCTTCTACCGAAGCCTCTTCGGATTGTGATTCTGTGTATTGAAGCGGATTGTTGTCGGGCGGGTTCTCGGGTGCCTTCTTCGCCTTGGCCACGGAGTCTAGTTTGTGGCGGATTCGAGATGCTGGATGCCAATGACCATGAATACCGACTTTGGTTAGGCCATCCTTCCATGGATCTTGCTGAAGCAGTAAATAGGCTTTTTCCGCGGTGAATGGGCCGGCCACTCGGTCCTTATCGAGCAAGTAGAAGCCATTGGCTTCAAGGACTCGCATGCGTTCAATGAGGGTTGCCGCGGGATGCCAATTTCCTGAATTCTGCCTGACCTTTGCTTCACTGAGTTCGCTCTTGCTCAGATCGTTGAGCATGGTCAGGATCTGCCCCTCTCCCATGGGGCCATCCTGAGACTGATCCTGTTTCAAGTACCAGGAGCCTACGTTTCGACCATCCTCTGGTGCTTGGGATTGCATTAACTAGCGAGCGTTTTTGGTACGGTTTCTCCGACTGGCGAGTGACGCCATTGACACCATAAACATGGAAACAAAAATCGAAGGCTCAGGGACGGCGGACACTCGAGTGACCCGAAATGCGGAGCCGGAGTCGGCCAACGCTTGGTCGATGTTGTCCAGGTACGGTGAAAGGAATGACGAAAAGTTATCCGCTTCACCATTGGTGAAGTTAATACCAAAGTGAGAACCTACCAATGCCAGTTGGCCGCCCACTTCGATAAAGGTTTGGTGCCCAGAGTCGCCGCCCTGCAAACGAACCTCGTCGACTGGATCGGTGGGATCATTCCTACCGTTCTGGCCATCGTCAAAATCAAACACGATGTTGATTGTCGGGCGACTGAAATTGCTGAAAGTGGCGAGCTCAACGCGGTCGACCGTGTTGACCCCCGCCTGGGTGGTTCCGGCTTTAAGAACTCCTGACACGATAACGTCTTGTCCAATGATTGAAGCCGCCGAATCGGCGAAAATCCCGATTGGGGAGACGCCGTCAACTTGAGGAATCGGATTCTCTAGCGTGTAGATCGCGACATCGCTTGGTCGCGTCTCGAACATACTGGTGTCAGGATTGAAGAATGTCTGATCCAAGATGATCGTGGCGTTCGGATCAACCGAGTAGCTTCTGATTGTTCCGTCGATCGATCGAAAGGTTGCCGGGATCACACCGATGTGAGCAGCGGTGACGAAGTGCTGTGGGGTGATCAAGGCTGCACGACCACCGATGCCGGTGATATCTGACTCATCCAGATAGAACGAGGGATTCGGCTCAGTTGGATCGGTGCTTGGAGCCAATGGCACGTACCGGTCGCGCCTCGATGAGCTGGGGCCGAGGAAGATCGCGGCCTGAGCATGGCTAACTACCAGCGCAACCAGTAGGAAGCTCAGCGGGTATCGATTTAAACAATTAATCAAGATCATCTGGCGTATGCTCGGAAGTGCTAATCGATGCTTCGATGGTAGACTATCTGGGAAAGGGTTGGGTTCCGCGAAACAGCAAAACCAATGAAATTGCTCGACAATCTGAAGAAGGCACTGGGAGGCCGAGCGAACGTTGGCCGAATCGACGTCGAAGGTCGCTTCCATCGTACTCGGACAGCTTTCACGGGTACGATGGCGAACTTTTTTGTTGCCAAGGACCGAATGCACGACGACCGGATGGTCGGAGTGAAAGTCCTCGATATTGAAAAATCGGAGTTGTTTGAGAGCCGATTCAAGGGTCTCAACAAACCCACCGAAGGCGAAATTGCGATGCAGATGAGCCATTCCAAGGTCGTCAAGACTTTTGAGGTGGGGGTTTCGACGAAAGGACAGCCGGTCCTGATCATGGAGTACATCGGCGGGCCCAGCATGCAAAATATCATCGTGCAAAAGCAGGAAGAGCACGTCACTGGCAAGCGTTTGCGGATGATTCGTGATATGGCCGAGGCTCTCGACTACGTCCACGAACAAAAGTTCATTCACCGAGATATCTGCCCTCGAAACTTCATTTGCTCGCCGGGCAATGAGGTAACCAAGCTTATCGATTTTGGCCTTACCGTTCCCGCGACTCCGCCGTTCATGGCCCCTGGTAATCGGACGGGGACGCCGCTCTACATGTCCCCGGAAATCGTCCGGCGCCGCCCAACCGATCAACGGGTCGACATTTTCTCGCTTGGCGTGACCTGTTTCTGCTTGATTGCGTTCGAGCATCCTTGGCAAAACGAGATGCTCAACGGGCGAGCTGCTCTGCACCATGACACCACGCCGCCGAAGCAGCTTTCCGAGGTCTGCCCGAGGGTTAACCCTAAAGTCGCTCGCGCCGTCATGCAGGCGATCGAACCAAAGGTTGAATCTCGTACGGCATCAGTCAAACACTTCCTTAAAGCGATCGAGAAGGTGCAGTCCGTCTATGTCGATGGCGAATGATCGGAAATATCCGAGCGATCCGGACAAAGTAACGGTCGCATCGGTAATTCGAACGGGAGCTTTGGGGGATTTAGGGCGTTTTCGTTGACATTGAAAATTCGACGTAACTATACTTCTGGGGATGATCTTGGCCCTTTCACGGGGCGTCATCCTCGCTTTTCGCTCTCATCGCTACGGAATCACCGATGACCCTAATCGGGAAAGCTTTCACCTTCGCCGTTCTTGTGCTCAGCGTCATTTTCATGATTCTGGCACTAGTGGCCAATGCGTCCCACCGAAATTGGAAAGATGTCGTTCTCTCTGGTGTGAATGGCCAGCCCGGTTTGAAACAGCAAATCG
>JBCCKZ010000583.1:0-4208 GCA_039027135.1 Planctomycetota bacterium | reverse complement strand
GTGTGAAATCCACGTGCATGAATTGTTCAAGTTTCACCCTTCAAGCTTCATTCGTCCTCCCCGGCCGTTGAAACATCCGACCCACCCGGGGGCAGGGTAAGCTCTCCGACGATCAACCCTCATTGGAATAAACGGTTGTCGAATCTTCATTCGCCCATAAGCCTCTCGTCGACGGACTCTATACTTCCAACGGATGTTGAGCCGGGTCTGGCGAGATACACGCGGCTTAGTCCGATGGCTCGAGGTGGCGTGGCCCAGCTGCGCTCGGCTTATGATCCGGTGACCGGGCGAACGGTCGCCATCAAATCACTTTTGCCAGACACGCCAGATTCTCGGCGTGAACGAAAACGCTTGTTGCGAGAGGCTCGCATCACAGCCCAGCTTGAGCATCCCAACACCGTACCCGTGTATGACATTGGAATGGATGAAGTGGACGGTCCGTTCTTTGTCATGAAGCGGATTTCAGGTGAGAACCTATTCGAGATCTTGAAGAGAATCGCGATGGGGGATGAACAGACCGCTCGCGATTTTCCCGTGGTGAAACGCCTGGAGATTTTGGCTGACGCGTGTCAGGCACTGATCTATTCACACGTCCGAGGCGTGATTCATCGAGATGTAAAGCCTGAGAACATCTGGGTTGGCAACTTTGGCGAAGTGATTTTATTGGACTGGGGTGCCGCTAAGGTTTGGGGGGATAACTTCGAAGAGGGGGCCGCACGTTCGAGCTCATTAGTCGACCCTCGGGACTTGCCTCAAACGCTCACACTCGCTGACCAGCGAATCGGCACGCCGCTGTACATGTCACCTGAGCAGATTACGGGGCGAGGTTCTTTGGATGAACGTAGTGACATTTTTAGTGTTGGGACTTGCATCTATGATGTCGCGGCGATGCGAGAGCCGTTTCGCGGACGTGATGTTCAAGAGACCTTTGACAACATCGTCAACCGGCGTCCGGAGATGCTCAGCGGGAATGCGAGGGTCGTCGATTCATGGTCCGAAGAAATCAAACAATTGCAGTCGGTGCCACCACAGGTTGATACGATATTCGAGAAAGCAACCGAGAAATCGCCAGGAGATCGCTATGGATCGATGCGTGAACTTGTCCAGGCGATTCGTTCTGCGATCGGGTAGCTTTTCAAGTAAGACAACGCCTTATGTAGCGTAGCCCCCAAAGAGTTACGGCCGCCGCTGCCGTAGCGGGACTCGCCAAGAGTTTCGACAGTACCAGTGGGAAGCACGCAGCAAGAAGCCGGATTCATCAAGAGACGCAGAGAGCTTAGGGAACCGACGTCGCTTGCCATGCCATTGCAACCAAGACCAATAAGAATGCTTCTGATCCCTTTTGCCTATGCGGACTTCATAGTCGGCCCGCGTGACCGGCGCCCGTGAGTTGAGTATCCATTCGACATAACGACCAACAGGCATCCGTGTGCACACGATGGTTACCCGTCTACGTCAAAGGCCAAGATCAGATTTGTAGGAGTCTTCGACAAATGGGATGAACAACGGAATCTGTCGACCATCGTCTAGAAAAAGTGTTCCCGATGGCTCGCCGCCAGGGGTAATCGATAGTAAGGTCATCGTCGCGTTCTGTTTTGAACCTTTAACCGCGAATGCATGCCCCAGGACTTCGTTCCTTTGCACCGTGACATCTTCGATTTCGCCTAGCTCTGCCTTTGCGGCGTATGATTCAGCGAGTGACTTTTTCGCAAAGTCCAATGGTGAAAAGACTGGGTCCGGTTCAGACGTGCACCCGCCGGACAGACACAGTAATGTGGCAATGCAGATTGCCGAGACCATCGGACAAGTGTAGTTGAAGTCGGGCATCGAGAATAACCTTCGTCGTCGTGTGGTTGAATCATTTAGAGGTGAGGAGGAGTCTGGATCAGTTCAATCGGATAACGATGGTCGTCAGCGGGCACGGCCAATGTGGTTTCCATTTGTAAACGCCGCAAGCCGTGCTCTCGTGCATGTCATCGCTCCCTCCGATTTTCGCCGATGCCGTGCACCAGATTGAGCGCTGTTTTGATCCACGGATGAGTCGGTTCGGGAGTATGGAATACACCACCCTCGTATACCGCCATTCCAGAATGCAACCGGCTGAGAGTGGTAAAAACATGTTCAATCGCAATTTCGTCCGAGTAGCTGACAACTTGCATTGTCATCATGCAAGTCCCGCCGTTCAGTCGAGCGAGCAGCCCATCACGGTCATATCGGTTTGTCGCGAAACCAGTGAGAAGATCAATGTCGTCGTCAAAAGCATCCGACCCACGTTCCGTGACATCAATTTGAAGTGCGCAGTCATGGTCGCCGCGAACTAATGACTCACCGTCAAAGCGGTAGGTGTTGTCGATGGACCGGAGGGCTGTTTCCAACTCGGAAAGCGAGATGGTTGCCCCGTCATCCAACACGTAGCGGTGGCAAGATGTCATTCAACTACGTGTGGGAACGGTGGACATGACCGGGGACGTGCGGGCGAGTCACCACGTGTCGCAGCGCTGCCGCGCCCTCGGGTACCTATCATGGTTCTGTGTTTTCGTCCATCGTGATGCGTTCGACTTCAGGCGTTTTGCAGTCGATCGCGAAGGCGAATTGAGCGTCTGGGTCACCTCGACTCATTAAAGTATATGACGAAGCGACACATCGAACACGACATGATGGTCCGCGTATCGCCAGTCTGCGGTCAAAAAACGCCGCCTCATCAAGCCATTGAATGGTCGCCCCGGTTCGCATGCAGGTTCCAATCTGCTTCTGGGTGAGTAGCTCGTTTAAAGACCAGGTTTTCCTAAGTTGTCCATTAAGATCATAAAGCTGAATAGATGTGCGCTCATCGAGATAGACGAAGAGTATGTCGGCGCTGTCGGATACGAAAATAAACTGCGGCCCCTCACCAACGACCTTGAACCTTGCTTCGAGTTTGTAAGCGTCGACTGCTGTTGCCTGGGAAAAACGTAGCGCTTCGCCTTCGTGCAGACGCACAACGAATCTACCGTTGGGCGACACCGCCGCGGTTGCCACTGACGGCGGCTCCATGTCAGCGTACGCCCTTGCGCTGGCAACGAGACAGATGAGTAAGAAGATACGCACAAGCATTTTGTCACAAAAGCTCCGCATAACCGGGCTGGAAAAGTAAAGTTATCCATTGCAAATTCGGCCGCAAGCCCCGCTCCGTGTGAATGCCATGGTTATGCCCGCGACTGCCGCATTCAATATACCTCCGTACCATCTTCAGTTACAGCGACACAGACAATCTCGGTGCAAGGAAGTCGGCGACGATATGCGGCGACAGCCTCGGGAGTAACACTGATCTTGAGATGTCGTCCTAAAGAGTGTGGCTGGCAAGTTACTAAACGCCTTTCGATCGAAAGCATTCAATCATCGCGTGATTTTGCAAGAACTGATGAGACGAAGCTGTCACTGGACCGGCATCAAAAGATGCCAAGGCGTCGACACCTCGAGTAGTCCCACGCTTGCGACAATGAACGCTGTGTACCCAACCGAGTGATCGTGGATCGCAAAGCGAGCAAGCCTTCAGGAACCAACTTCAAAGAGAAAACCAATGTGAAGTAAATTCTGTTAAAGCTGCCAGTAGCCACTGGTCAAACCACGGACTTCATAGTCAGCCGCGATCAGCGGCCCGGGAGAGCTGACTTTCTATTTGTGAAACCTAGCAAGCCCGGCTCCGTTGCATCGCATGGTTCGCCGCAACGGTGGCGGCTATGGATATACCATCACGATCGACCGTGGCTGATTCTACCGTGCAGCAACCGTGTACATCAATCGAGCATCACGAAGGCGTGCGTTTGTCCGGTATCCGGTTCAGCGTCGAAGCATTGCGGTTCTGCGATCTTTCTGACGATGTCTAAAACCGTTTCGCGATCAGCAGCATCGTCAGATAGTTCAATCAGTAGACTACCTGTGTTTTCGCCGTCGGCTTCGCGGTCGATGTCAACTGCAAGCACCCTTGCCGCGCCAGCAGCGTAGAGTTCTTCGACCAACGCGATTGATTCTTAAGTTGTGTCGTGTTCGCCGAGAGAACGAAAATGATCTTGCGTCGCGCCACGAAGCCAGTCTAGGGCTTCTTCAGTGGCGAGAGAGTCGAGGATTTGCTTTGCGAAGTCGTCCATAGTGAAGTGCGAGTGTCGGGTGGGGATTGATTGGTCGGCGAACGATTCAGTCACTGTGAAATCGATTACCACCGCCACTCC
>JBCCKZ010000582.1:0-4233 GCA_039027135.1 Planctomycetota bacterium | reverse complement strand
GCGGCCACCTATTCCTGTACCACGCACTGGCGAGTCATCGCGCGTAGTGGATATACGGCACAAAAAGTCTACGAAAAACTGCTCCCGAAAGTTCAAAGCACACAACTGGACCTTATTGTTATTGGCCTGGGAGGTAACGATACATTTAAATTAACCCCACCTAACAAGTGGAAGCGGGATATCCAAAGATTAATCCTGGAATTACGCAAACGGTTTCCGAAGACACCGATTATTTTCTCGAATGTTCCGCCGATTCGATCATTTCCAGCTTTTACCAAGCTTTCATCCCCGCGATTTGCGGGCTACTCGCCGTGGCCTTTCAGAGGGCAAACCTCCTTCTCGCAGCATCACTTGGCCTGACCATGACACTGCCTGGCGCCGCAACGTTCTTGCTTCTCCTAGAATTCTCTGAGGACTGGGGTGGATCCGATCACTTTGAACTTCTCCTCATGACACTTGTACCCGGTGTGATTGTTTTGCAAATCACCGGCTGGGCGTTGAGCGGTATCTTCGGCTTTCAGTTGATTCACCAAACGGAAGAATTCGAATCGGCCCGCAAACTCGGAATCCGACATCTACTCTCGTTTAGTTTCATCGTCGCAGTCGCCTTCGGTGCCTTTCAAGCTTTCGGCGACCCTGAAATGCTCGCGCCGATCGTGATGATGTCACTGATGATGATCGTTGCAGCCCTTGGCTTTCTTTCAACGATCCTAAGTCATGACACTGCTCGCGTCGGACTAAGGAATCGCTTGATGCCGATTGGCGCTGCTCTGCTGATGAGCTGCGCGTGGTTCGCCATCGTCATCTATTATGAGGGTGGGGTTCCCACCATTCAAAGCTCTGAAATCACGTTGGTTGTACTGGGTATCACGACCATGATGACGTGGTACTGGTTACGACTTAGCACTTGGTGGGTCTACAAGTGCGGCTACATCCCACTGCGAAGTGCGTCTAAGTGACGTCCAAAGTGATCATCGAGAACCTCTGTGTAAGTTTCGGGATGAGCCTTCAAGACGTCGTGCACCATCGGACCAAACTTCGCATCGGTTAAGACCGAACCGAAAGTGCAGTGCAAGATCTGACGACCTGGCTTGGTGAAGCCCTTGCCCTGGGGTACGTCCGACCAGTTCTCCAGATACTCCGAAACGAGCGTCGCATCGTCGGCTTGGTCAGTCGTCGGTGCATCGGGCAACGTTGCCGAAACGTGATAAGTCGCCTTGTCCGTCTCGTAGCGATCCCTCGAGAAATCAATGATCTCGCGGAACATCTTTGCTTCGTGAATCGCGACGACTCGCAGCGCCTCGAGATAACTCGTGCCCGCCGTCTTCACGTGGAAGCAACCACCGGTCGAAGAGGCAAGCAATTCATACATCGAGACCTTATCGCTGCCTGAATGCAAAGAGATCTTGTACGGCCCGAGCTTACTAGCGATTGCCGCGTGTTGATTCATCGAATGGCGGAGCGCATCAATATCACCCTTGAAGTCGACCCCCTTCTCAAAGTCACCGATGAAGCGTGGCGCGAGACTGACCAGCTTCATATTCTGCGACAGTACCTGATCGGCGATGATGTAGTGCTCCGCCAACGTCGTTGGCTGGTCCGTTTCATCAACCGACAGTTCGATTTCATAGGGAACGTCCTTTTCGGTTGCGACCTTTTCAATGTACTTGCCAAGATCGATCGCTCGGCTGATGGCCTTGCCGTACTTCACGGCTGCACGCATGCAAGCCTCTTCGCTTAGATCGATAGTGGTATCGCCGGTGAGCTCGATCTTCTGGCCAAGATACTTGTCATACCAAGGAACATCGCCCCGGCACTCATCGAACTTAGAACGAAGCGTCGACTCGTCGTAATCGTCAGCTTTCTGATCAACATCATCGGAGGGATCAATGGTGAAGAATGTAAATCCAACCGCTGCGGTCACATCAACATCTTGAGGCACCTTGAGATGATCAGCATCGGCGCCAATCAGTCCATCCCAACCCGCGTCTTGAGCCGCATTCATCGCATCGTCCATGACCTCCTGCGGAGTGCGACTCGTTCGAGTCATCTCACGGATGCTCTGCTGTGGATAAATGGCCTCGATACCATTTCCACATCGTTTCATCGCGGCAACATGGCCCGGTGTGGCCAATCCGGTTCGATCACCGAATCCAAAGCTGGGTTTAGTTCCGAGAGTGGTGGTTTTTTGCGGCATCTTCGTTTTGTTTTTGTTGATGGGGAATTTAGGTGTCAGATAGAACTTGAACTAGCGTCCAAGAAATCAGGGGCGATCTTTTGCTTACTCTCCCCCTGGGAGAGTCGGCCTCACTGGGCCGGAGAGGGGATAGCCTGTAAGCCCTCCCCGGGCCTTTGAGCCCGACCCTCCCAGGGGGAGGGTCAGCCAAAGGTCATCAAACCAGCTCAATGACCGCCTTGATGACGCTTGAGCTAGGGTCGATCAGCTCATCAAATTGGCCGACCACATCATCAAAGCTCGTGCGATGGGTGATCCATGGATCGGTGTTGATCGTTCCATCTTCGATGAGTGAAATGATTCGCGTAAAGTCCTTTGGCAGGGCATTCCTGGAAGCAAGAATGGAGGCTTCGGGGCGGTGCATGACCGGATGTTTAAACGCCAATTCATCAGTGGTGATACCAACGTAAACCAGCTTTCCGGTTGGTGCCAAATACTGAACCGCACCGCTCATCGAATGCCGGTTACCGGTCGCATCAACGATCACCTGATAGCCATCGCCTCCCGTGATCTCATCCATGTGTTTGCGTTCACTTCCATCACCAACAAACTTAATCGTGTTCTCGATACCGTAGTTGTTTTGGACAAACTCGAGTCGTTCCGGATTCATGTCCATCACGCTGATTGTGGCTTCGGTCAATCGGGCGAACTCAAGTGTCGCCAGACCGATAGGTCCCATACCAATAATCATCGCGTGATCGGGTTCGCCATTGGGGCCCAGGCCTGGCGCTCCACGATCGTTGGCATGACAGCCGATGGCCAACGTTTCCACGAGAGCCAATTGATCCATCGTGAGCTTCGACGAAGGGTGCAGTTTGCTGCCGCGAATAAGGAACTCTTCGCAAAGCCCGCCATCCATCATGACCCCGATCACTTTAAGATTCGAACAGCAGTTGATTGCACCGCGTCGACACGGGTAGCAGTCGTCACAATGCATGTATGGCTCAACACTGCACTTGTCCCCAACTTGCACATTGGTGACACCCTCACCAACCTCCAAAACCTCAACGCCAAGCTCGTGCCCGGGAATACGCGGGAAGTCAAAGAACGGGAACTTGCCGAGATAGCAGCTCGCGTCCGTTCCACAAATGCCCATCCGGTGAGTACGCACTTTGCACATTCCCTCGGGAGGACTACCCGGGGCGTCAATGTCGATGTGACGCATGTTCTTCACATCGGAAATCTGGATCGCTTGCATTGGATTCTTACCGCCTTAAATGATTCTGAATGAGAAAGCTAACCGAGTGACTCATTCGCTCAGCTGATAGGTGTCGATGGCTGTTTGATAAAACAAGTTTTTCTGTTCTGACGGCGAAAGCTCTGACGCAAGTTGCTGGACGGTCTCCAACCACCTGGAGTACTCACTGGCCAGCAAGCAAACCGGCCAGTCGCTTCCGAACATCAAACGCTTCGGCCCGAAGGCTTCCAGCGCGATTTCAAAGTACGGCCGAATCGTCTCGATGGACCAATCCCAACCTTCCACTTCGGTGACCACACCCGAGAACTTACAAACGACGTTGTCGCATTTCGCAAGCTCTCGGAACTGCGGCTCCCAACTTGGATCAACGACCTCGGCCTTCGGATCAATCGCGGGCTTGGCGATGTGATCGAGAACCATTCGGACATTGGGATGCTGCCTAGCGAACTTGTTGGAAGCGGGAAGCTGCTTGGCAAAGACAAGGATGTCGTAGACCCAATCAAAGCGTTCCAACTCACCAACCCCGCGGTTGAAATCGGCTCCCAGGATGAACTCATCGTCAGGTTCATCCTGAACCACGTGACGAATCCCTTTTAATTTGGCACGCCCCGAAAACTTCTCCATGAGCGAGGACACGTTGGGATCGGCCAGTGGAAGCCAGCCGACCACGCCCCGAATCAAAGGCTCGGAGTCTGAAATCGCCAACAGCTCTTCGGTTTCCTCAACGCTTTGCCTGGCTTGTACGCTGACAAACCCATCAACACCGCTGACGGATGCAACCTGTTGCAGCTCTGGTGCG